>CAZXIO010000008.1:8544-12401 GCA_964640805.1 uncultured Candidatus Peribacteria bacterium | reverse complement strand
GTTCATTTTCCTCGATCCCACGCCATGAACGTTCCTTTTCTGGATCTTGCGGCGCAATACCGCACCATACGAACCAACATCGATGCGGGCATCGCGCGTGTGATTGAAAAAACCACGTTTGCGGGCGGTCCGGAAGTGGAAGCATTCGAGCGGGAATTCGCGGCGTATTGCGCGGTGCCGCACTGCGTGGGTGTCAGCTCCGGGACCGCTGCGCTGGAATTACTGCTTCGTGCTTACGAGATCGGACCGGGGGCCGAAGTGATCGTACCCACGCACACCTTCTTCGCAACTGCCGAAGCCGTTTCGCTCACGGGAGCGACGCCGGTGTTCGTCGATGTCCTGGACGGAAGTGCCCTGCTGGATCCCCGCACACTCACGCAAGCGATCACTCCGCGCACGCGCGCAATCATCCCCGTACACCTGTACGGGCAACCGGCGGACATGGATGCGATTTTGACGATCGCACGGCGCGGAAAGATTCCGGTGATCGAGGATGCCTGTCAGGCCCACGGAGCACGCTATGGAGGCAAACGGGTAGGCAGTCTGGCAGATGCGGCGGCGTTCAGTTTTTATCCCGGCAAAAATCTGGGAGCATATGGCGAAGCAGGCGCTGTCACGACGGGTGACGCTACGATTGCCGACCGTGTGCGGCTGCTGCGCGAGCATGGATCGAAGATAAAATATGAACACATCGCGGTGGGACGTAATGATCGCATGGATGGCATGCAGGGCGCCGTGCTGCGGGCGAAACTCCCGCACCTCGATGCATGGAATGCCACACGCCGCGGACTCGCAAAACGGTATCGCGAACAGCTCGCCGACGTACCGAGTGTGCGGTGGATCGAAGAGGATGCCGGCCGGGAACACGTCTACCATCTGTGCGTCATCCGGTTACATGACCGCGACCGCGCACGTCAGACACTCGGCCGGCGGGGCATCGGCACCGGCGTGCACTACCCCATTCCGCTCCACCTGCAGCAGGTGTACGCCTCACTCGGGCATCGTCGCGGTGATTTTCCCGTTGCGGAGAAGATCTGTGACGAGATTCTCTCGCTCCCGATGTTTCCCGAAATGACCGAGGCGCAGCAAGACGCCGTGGTGGAGGCACTCCGCGATCTGGCCTGAGTGCAACCGTATCCCTATAGTATGCGCATGCTGCGAATTTTGGTCACCGGTGCCGGAGGAGCTCCCGCAACGAACTTCGTTCGTTCGCTGCGGCTTGCCAAAGAACACCCGTACTACATCATCGGCGTCGATGCCGACGTCTACTGTCTGCAACGGGCCGAAACGGACGAACGGTTGCTGGTGCCTCCATGCAGCGACGCCAACTACTTGCCGATGCTGAATGAAATCATCCGCGAGAAGAAAGCGGATCTGCTTTTTGCCCAACCGGACGTGGAAATCGAGTATATTTCAGAACATCGTGAGGAGCTCGCCTGCCGCGTGTTCCTTCCCTGTAAAGAAACCATCCGCATTTGCCAGGATAAATTCGCATCGTTTACAAAGTGGAAAGAGGCGGGCCTGCGGGTACCGGACACGATGATGATTCGTACCACGGAAGATTTGCACAAAGCATTCGCCGCTCTAGGCCCCCGCATCTGGATACGAGCTACGCGCGGCGCATGGGGCAAGGGGTCGCTGCCGACCGAGGATTTCGACCAAGCGAAGGCGTGGCTGGATTTTCAGCGTGGCTGGGGGTCGTTCTCCGCCGCGGAGTGCCTGGAAACGCAATCGATCACGTGGCAATCGATCTGGAAAAATGGAGTGCTCATCGTCGCGCAGGGCCGCAAGCGTCTCTACTGGGAATTCGCCAATCGCGCGCCCTCGGGGATCACCGGCATCACGGGCACGGGCGTCACGATGGCGGATCCCGTGCTGGACGAGATCGCCGAACGCAGCATCCTCGCAATTGATCCCCATCCGGACGGGATCTTCAGCGCCGACCTGACCTACGACCGCGAAGGCGTGCCGAATCCGACGGAAATCAACATCGGCAGATTCTTCACGACGCACCTCTTCTTCAGCGCAGCGGGCCTGAACATGCCGCATCTCTACGTGCAGATCGCACTCGGCCGTCCGTACGATCAGCCCCCGAAGATCCGCAATCCGCTGCCCTCCGGCCTCGTGTGGGTGCGCGGCATGGACATCGAGCCCGTGCTGACGGACGAAGATCACATCCGGAAAGACATGGAAGCGCTCGAACGGCGCCGTTCACATCTTCCTGCATCATGAGGACAATTCTGCTCACGGGGGCGACCGGATTCATCGGGAAGCACTTGCTTCCCCTGCTGCATGAACGCGGCCACCGCGTGCTCGCGGTGGGGCGGCATCGTCCCGAGGCTCTGCCAGACGCGGATTTTTTGTCTGCGGATCTCCTGGATGCAAATGCGCTTGCAAGAGAGTCCTCACGCATGGCAGAGGCCGATGTACTCATTCATCTTGCGGCAGCCATTCCCCAATCTTCCGTGCCCGGAGACTCGCTGGAAGCGATGCGTAAGGCCAACGTCACAAGCACCAGGACGCTGCTCGACGTATTGCCGCCATCCGTCCGACACATCGTCTTTGCAAGCACTCTCGATGTGTACGGCTCACCGCAATTCCTGCCGGTGACGGAAGAGCATCCTCTCGATCCGCTCACGGCATACGGCCGGGCAAAGGTGGAAACGGAAGAGTTGCTCCGACGCATTTGCACCGAACAATCCAGATCTCTGACAATTCTGCGCCTGACACAAATCTACGGGCCGGGCGAAGCCTCT
This sequence comes from uncultured Candidatus Peribacteria bacterium, assembly GCA_964640805.1. Taxonomy (GTDB): domain Bacteria; phylum Patescibacteriota; class Gracilibacteria; order Peribacterales; family Peribacteraceae; genus CAYTEH01. The sequence continues at coordinate 9,645 of CAZXIO010000008.1, read as the reverse complement.
ATCAAGGCCATCCCCCGTTTCATGGATGCCATCGCAGCAGGCACGGCCCCGACTCTTTTTGGAGATGGGTCGGAACTGCGCGATTATTTGTATGTTGCGGATGCCGCACGTGCCTTCGCGCTGGCAGTGGAAAAGGAGACTGCGGGAACATTCACCATTGCATCGGGATCATCGGTGTCGGTACGGCACGTACTGGAGCTTTTGCTGGAAGTGAGCGGATCGCCGCTGATGCCGGTATTCCGTGAACGACAGAAACCCCGAATTGATTTCGTATTCGATACCGGCCGGGCGCAGGCTGCTCTTGCATTCACTCCTACGATATCATTGCACGATGGATTGCAGGCGCACTGGAATGCCCGGCGCGGGGTACAATCCGTCCGATGAACATTTTTCTTGATTTCGATGGCACACTCCTCGATGGACGACGACGGTACTTCTCTATCCACTCCCGCTGTCTCAACCGCAAGCCGGCCCTGACGGAGGATGAGTATTGGGAACTCAAGCGCAGCCGGGTACCCGAAGAAGAAATTCTGCTTCGGCACGAACCCGATACGGATATCGCGGCATACATGGTGCTGCGCATGTCACTGCTGGAAGATGATGCACTCCTGATGCAGGACACGCTCTTCCCATGGACGGACGGCGCGTTGACGGAGCTGCAAGCTCACGGCACACTTTTTCTGGTCACACTGCGGCGCCGGCCCCAAAGTCTTGAGCGTCAGCTTCGACATGTGGGGCTCCACGACCGTTTCGCGGCTATCGTGGTCTCTGCACCCGGCGATGATCCCGCCGCGACGAAAGCCGATTTGATGCGCCTCTATGCGCAGCCCGGCGATTGGGTGGCCGGCGATACCGAAGCGGATATTGGCGCTGGGCAACTTCTGGGGTTGCACACCTGTGGGGTGCTCAGTGGCATCCGCTCCCGCGCGCTGCTCGACGCATGCCATCCTGATCTGCTCCTGCCGACCATCGCCGATCTTCCCTCTCATCTCTCCTGATGCCCCCATCCATTTCCCTCCTCATTCCGGTCTACAACGAAGCAGCCGGTTTGGAATATACCGTCGATCGCTGCCGGCGCACGCTGGAGCAATGCACCGACGA
>CAZXIO010000008.1:0-8444 GCA_964640805.1 uncultured Candidatus Peribacteria bacterium | reverse complement strand
CTGTACCGGCACTTCATTTCAAGCGCATACCGGTGGCTGACTGTCTTCTTCTTCGGCGTCGACCTCTTCGACCCCGGAAGTATCAAAGTTGTGAAACGCGAGATTTTTCTGAGCATTCCCGTCACCTCCAAAAGCGTCTACGTGGAAGCCGAACGAATCATTCGTGCCGCAAAGCGGGGCTACCGCATCGGCAAAGTGGATATTGCTCACGAAACGCGCAAGGGGGGCAAAGCGCAGGGTGCAAAGTGGAGCAGCGTGTGGAAAGCGGGAAAGGACGTTCTGCGACTCTGGTGGGAATTGGTGGTACGGAAGCGGAATGCTTGATTGCCGGAGGCGGCGACATTACCCTGTCCGCCTTTATGGAAACTCAGCTGCCACCCGCCGCGGAACAGGATGATCCGGTGCTACAGATGCGTGACATGACGGAGAAGGTGTCGTACATCAAAAGTGTGCTGCAGAAAATCGGCGAGTACGTGCACCCCAACCACATCACGGCATCCCGCGTGCCTCTGACAATTGCAACGACGGCGTTGCATGCATTGGGACTCCCGCTCACAAGTGTGGGGGTGCACACGGTCAACGCGCTTTTGGACTGGCTCGACGGTGCGGTGGCGCGGGCAACGCCGGGTCTATCCACCGCGCGTGGGGGTCGACTGGATCCCTTTACCGACAAGCTCTGCGCCCAAATCACGCTGATATATCAGACCTGTCAGCAAATCGATCTGCAGAACCTTGCCACGCTCGATGCAACTTTTGCCGCAGCCGCAGGGTTCAACCTCCTCTGCGATTTCATTTCATTGCTCGTGTACGGGAATCCCGTCGATCAGGCAAAAGACGCCTACATTGCCGTAACCGACACCGACGCGCCGGATGGAGAAGTGAGCAGGAAATCCGCGAATTACATCGGAAAAATATCAACAGCCGTGCAACTTGCAAGCATGGGCCTGATGTTCGGCTGGAACGAAAGCGACTGGGCGGTGTGCACTGCGATAGTTGGACTTACTGCAGGAGGGGCGGCACGTATCTGGAGCGCCCTCAAAAAAATCTCATCGTGATCCGCACCTCATCACGCTCCACCGCCCGATTTTTTTGATCTCAGGACAGAGCGCAGGGGTGTCCGACTGATCTGCCACGATCAAATCAATCTGATATTTTTTCAGGAGTCCGCGCACGTCGGGTTTGTTCGTTTTGAGCATCGCGAGTACATCCTGATAAATAATCAGCGACTGCGGATCGTATATGCAGGGACCGGATGCAAGACCGAGACGGATCATGATCTGACATCCCGTCCTGCGCTTGGCGGCGAGGAGGCCCGGGTAGCCGCCAAAGACCTGCGGATAGGAGGGATCGGAAGGGAAATCATCGGCGAAGAGCGCCTGATGCAGCAGGAAACGTTCCGCGAGTTCCCGGTCGGTCGCTTTCTGATTGAATGCGTACGAATTGATCAGGACGTAATGATCGGTGCTGGCGGGGATCAAATTGCCGAGTTCGCGCGGTGCGGCGATGACGAGTTCACCCTGTTCCGAAGCCAGCCAGTCGATAACAGCGGGCAGACCTGCCGCTTCTTCGGCGGCAATCGCAGCCTTCACGATCTCACGATCGTCTCTGAGCTGACCGGCAAAAAACAGGATCCCGTACGCAAGAAACAAGAGCGTGAGCGCCCCGCGCACAATGCGGTGCTGAACCCACGCATGCACGATGAATGCAGCGGTGATCCAGAAAAAGAAGATAACCACGTTGGCATAGTACGATCCGTACGTCGCGTCGATACCGTGGATGACCGCCTGGTTGAGACCGATCAGGCTGCCCGCGATGATGATCAGCAGAAGGTCAATCGCATTCCTATACTGAATGCGTCTCCGGCGCGTGATGAGTAGGAGTCCACCAAGAATGATCAACTGGAGCTGGAGCTGTGGTGCTGATGGAAAATGTGTGGGGATCATGCCTGCACGATGCAACGTGTCCTGCGTCGCCGGATCCGATGCGCCCATGAGTATGATTTTCGGAATCAGCAGAATCACAAATGGCACTGTAAAGATCACCGCACCATAGAAAACCTGTTTCCATTCCTTGCGACGCGTGACCAATACATGCAGGAAAAACGTTCCCTCGATGATCAGGAGCAATGATGCATACAACAGCTGCATGTACAGAAGTAATCCGATGCACCCGGCACGGACAATCATTCCGATCCATGGACGTTCGCTGCGAACGAAGAAGGCCGCAATCCACCCTGTAACGAGGATGTACGGAATCTGCGGATTCGCGGATCGCATCCAATACGTCCCGAGCAGGCACGTAATCCCGAACGCAACGATTCCTCCCATGGCTGCGGATTCAAACAGATGCATGAGCCCGTACGCGAGGAGCGTGACTGCGAGGAGCGTGAAGACGATGTCGCCGAGCAGCGCCATCACCGGAAGGCTGACTCCGAGAGCTCGCATCATCAGTCCCTCCACTGCCGGCGCATACGAGCCGGTCATTCGTTCAAAGCGATGCTCTTTGAATGCGACGTGCCCCAGATTCGGGTACCCCGTTGCACCGTCGCGGATGAGCGCAAAGTAATACGCTTCGTCCGTGCCGTGATTCATCATGCGCGCAGTGGTGAGCTCACCCCGCATGAGCAAACCGATATTCCCTGCGCTGAGAATCAACGTGAATACAATGCCGGTAAGCAAAGCCCATCCAAAACGCTTCATTATGGAAACTATATCCTCGTTTGCCTCGTTTGCCTCGTTTACTTCGTTTGCCTTTCTAACGTCCGAAAATGACTCCGAGTACGTTCAACACTCCGTCTATCACCGTCGTGATCCAGAGTGAGAGAATCGGGATATTGAACATGCGTTCCGCGATGATGATACCGAGGAGGATATACATGCCGTAGCGCATCGATTCTTCGTATTGATCCGCCATGCGCGGGGGGAGCAGCGCGGCAAGTACTTTGGATCCGTCGAGCGGCGCGATGGGAATGAGGTTGAACGCCATCAGTCCGAGATTCACGAAGAGCGATGTGCCGATGAGCCGCAGGAAAAATGTCCGGCCCACCGAGTCGCCCCCAAGATCCAGCAGCGCCCATGCCGAAAGTTGACCGGTGGACCGGGCGAAGAAAGCGAGGAGGCTGTAGCACAACACGGCGAGAATGAGGTTGCTTGCGGGGCCTGCGGCGGCGGTGAGAAGCATTCCCGTGCGGTGACTCCGGAAGTACGCGGGATTCACGGGCACGGGCTTGGCCCATCCGAATCCGGCCACCAAAAACATGACCGCGCCCATGGGATCGATGTGCGCGATGGGATTGAGGGTGAGCCTTCCCTGATTGTGCGGCGTGGGATCGCCGAGCTTCGTTGCCGTCATCGCATGCGACCACTCGTGCACGGTGAGTGCGATGAGCACGCTCAGGATGAAGATGGGGTCGAGGAAGGGCATGCGTACGTATTATGTATCATGTGTTACGTATTAGGTATCGATACGTAATACTGAATACCGAATACGTAATACGCGCCCGTCTTCACATTGACCTCTCCCCGCTTCCCCTGTAACTTCTGTCGGCTCTATGGCTCGACAGTGCGTCAAAACCGGCAAGAAGACTTCTTTCGGCAATACCCGAAGTCACTCCATGCGCCACACGCGCAGAACGTGGAGGGCAAACATTCAGAAGAAGAGAGTTTTTGATCCGAAGACGGGTACCTACGTGCAAATGAAGGTTTCGACGAGCTACTTGAGGACGCTGGCCAAAAGACTTCAGGCGGGAAAGACGATCTGATGTGATACGCCTGCATTCTCACTTTGGCGGCCTTTTTTGAGGACTGAGGAGTATATCTGAAAATTGTATAAATATAAATATATGTTATAATATCATTATGCATAGATTCCCCAGTGCATCAGAACCCGACCAGTCGCGCTGGCATCGGACGCCGTGTGTTGCTGATACCAGATATGAGTACAGGAGTGATGCTTCGAACCCCCACGACCGCCTGCTATGGAATAGGTACAACGACATCGCAGGGGAGGCACATGGAAGAATCATGCAAGAAATCATGATGGGAAAAGTTGCGGCGCACTCGGAAAGGGTACTCGATCGGGCCGGGCAGGTACTGCCGTCATTCGGCAAGAAATTTGAACCGAATCTCACTCTCGAGAAAAAAACGGAGTTATGGGTGGCGTACTTGGAGCAACTCCTCTGTCTTTCCAAGAAAAAGGATATCGACCTGCGCGAATGCTGTGACCTGCAGAAGGAACTGATCCTACTCATCAATAATCCCGATCTGCGCGCGGCCTTCCTATGGTCTATGAACAAAATGGGCTATCTGGCACCGGTCCCAAAAATCTACTGGCGTGTGAACCGCAGCCTCGAAACATGCAGCGACCGCCTCCGCATGGACCTGGAAGGATTTTTCGCCGACCTCCGCGGCATGGCGTGCGGCCCCCAGGTGACCCTGGAGGAAGGTATCGGCAACGGCGCGTGCATGCGCGACCGCATTATCTTTACGGGACCCGACGACATGGATGTCGGCATCAGTAACCGCCTCTACTATCAGGTGGACCAGTTCATCAAGCGCGTGATCAACTGGAGTTATCTTGCAAGCGACGGGGCCAAGCTGACGGATGCCCAGCGCGACGCATTGTGCAGGTTCATCTACAAAGTGATCGTCATTCAGGACGGAAAGACATGCGAGCAGGACATTCCATACGATCAGAGGACTCTTGAAGAACTCACCGAAAATCCAAACCTGCTCGTGAAAATCATGCACCGAAAATGCACAGCTCTCGCAACGACCAAGTTCGTGCCCGGCGATGAAGGTGTGCCGAATCCCGGCACCAACGACGACATGCTTTTCCCCGATCAGGAGCCAAGGCCAACGGAGCCGGCCATGGAACGGGCCCTTCAGCTGATTGCGAAAGATCCGGACGAGTATCTGACAATCGGACATGGAAAGGAAGACGCGTACGCGAAGCTGCCCATAGATGATCTGCGCGGCCTGATGCTGGGAGATTTCACGAAGGACCTCGGCAACATCAAAACGAAACAGGTGAATGTGAGTCTGAGTATCCGTGGCAATGTGTACGCGGAAGACAAGGACTACGTGGACATGCTCCTGACCAACGCGGAATTGCTCGACGACGAGGGCGTGCACGTAGATGACAGCAAGCGCCTTAACTTCGGCGCGTACTATCGCACAGCGGAAATCAAACAGTTGGCGAAACTCCTTGCCGAGCGGGAAGACGGGCTACGCCCACCGATGCAGATCAGGGTCATCGTCGGGCCCGGATTCGAGGAGGGCGAAAACAGGTCGGAAGTGCCCATCACTCTCGTCATGACGCGATCGGAGGCAAAACTCCACGCTGCCGAGAAACGGATGTACAAAGGCTGCAGATTCCTCAAACCCGAGGAATTGAAAACGAGCGACGAATATCGTACATGGACGAAAGGCACCGCGCATGCGAACCGTATTCATCATAAACGGAATGACGCGGACCGCTCGAACCGCCCCGGATTCGCTACTTCTTAAGCGAATCCCACACGTACTGAAACAGCAGGTGGAAATTCTTTGCGATGTCGTGGTGCCGGATGCCGATGCCGACCGACGCACGGTCATCGAATGAAAAAATACCGACCGTATCGCCGCACATCTTGATGTGCCATGTGAACGGGTATTTCTTCGGATCGAGAAATCTGGCCTCGATGAAGCGCTCCGGATCGTTCGTGTTTCCGGGACTTCCCGACGGCGCAATACAGCGATTGGGAATCTTCCATTCGATGCGTTTGCGCATGTACTCCTGCGCGTACTCCGGGAATAATTCGAATACCTTTCCCGTTTCTTCGAAACTGTCGATGGGGGCACGCATGTCGAGAAAGCTGTCGTACAACCTGATCATCCCTTCCTCGCCTTCGTAATATTCCACCTTGGGCAGCGCCGAGAGCGGGTTCATCATCTGCTTGAGCGGCCCCATGACCTTGAGCATCTCCTGTTGCCGTTTCTCGATGCTCTTCTGGTCACGTTCGAGCAGATAGAGGAGCTTTTCCGGTGGCTCGGGCGTGAAGTAGTGAACATTGTTCTTCCGCGTCATCGTGATGATCCCCCGCTTCGCGAGTTCTTTGCCGATGAACTGGACCGTGCTGCGGGGAATACTCGTCCGTTGTGCGATGGTGGAACCGGGCGCCATGCCGATATTGAGCAGCGTCAGGTAAATACTGATCTCCTTTTCGTTCATGCCGATGCCGCGCAGGGCCTGATTGATGTGTTCCATAGGATGTTTTTGTCAGGATTATTATACATTTTTTGGAGTTTTTGAGCAATGTCTACAATAGTTGTCGACACTTAATTTTGACTTGAATGAGCCTAAAAACATGTATTCATGTGCAAGTTCTCCAGAGTCTGTTGTAGATAAATAGCGAACACCATATATTGGGTCCTTTTTGTCAATTCTATCCCCACTCTCTATGGTCCCCCGCCTGCTTCGCGTCGTTGGAATTTTCCTTCCGGTCGTCGTGATCCTCACATGGGTGACTGCTTCCGCTCCGACGGCAATCGCCATCGGAACGCCGGACATGACGCACATAGAAGGACAGACGAACGTACTCGCAGGCAACTGTTCCGCCACGTATGTGGGCGGCTTTTGTTCGGGAGCGTTCTTCCGCGATATCCAGTTCTCGCAGGCCTTTGATGCGGCCCCGAACGTGGTGGTGACGATTGATCATGCTTCGGAGTCTCCGGGAGGTTGTGTAGGAAGCTCGATGGACGCCTTCATCTGCAAACCAACGAACATCACAACCACAGGATTCAGAATGCTTTGCGGCGCTTCACCGCACGGGGGCTACTGCGGCCAGTACGACGGGTGGTGGGTGAAGGCCACGGGATCGTGGGTGGCGGTGGGAGCGAGTGCTGCCAAGAGCAAGCACGACGTGCTGCCCAATATCTGCTCTGGAACATATGTGGGAGGGCTCTGCAGCAGCGGCAATTACATCGATGTCGCGTTTGATACTCCGTTCTCCACCATACCGAGCGTGCTCACGTCCCCCGAACATGTTTCGGAACAGGGCGGCTGTGTGGGCGGATCCACGGATGCGGTCGCATGCTATCCGGCCAACATCACGCAGAATGGTTTTCGCCTCTTCTGCAGCGGATCGCCTGCCGGAGGATGCGGACAGTACGAAGGATGGCGTTCGTACGCGAAGGCCGGATGGATCGCCAAGGAATCGACGAACGACATGAAGGTACAGAGCGCACACCTGCTCGAAACCACCAATTGCACCGGCTCTCTCAGCAATACCGGTACGTGCAAAGGGAGCTTCTACCGCGACGTCACGTTCCCCGCGGCATTCGATACGGTGCCGAACGTGATCGTGAGTCCCGAAGTGGTCACCACAAACCCCGCATGTGCGGGCGGCGCCACGGATGCGGTGAAATGCAGCGTCAGTAATGTGACGAAGACCGGTTTCCGCGCAACCTGCTGGGGTTCCCCGGTCTACGCCGGATGCGGTGCGGCCAACGAAGGCGATACGACGAAGGCCAAGTTCGGATACATGGCAATCGGAGCGCCTGCGGCGGCTCCCCAGTGTTCCGATGGTATCGATAACGACGGTGATGGACTCGTCGATTTTCCGAACGATCCCGGATGCTCCTCACTGACGGACAATGACGAGACGAACGCGGATACGCCCCAATGCAACGCTCAGGTGGAATACACAACCACGATAGGAAGCACTGCCCGCGAAACGCAGTGCGGATACCCGACGGGATCCGTGACCATCTGCCCCGCCCCTTCGGCTCCGGGATATACCTTTGTTGATGCGGAATGTCTCATCAATGGCGGCATCGGCCGGTGTCTGTCTCAGATATGTTTGTGGAAGAAGCCGTCGACCCAGAATTACGATTACACGCTCACGCATCGGGGACTCTCGGGGGCAACATGCCCGAGCCAGCTTCCGAACAACACGAATTGTGCCAACAGCCCGCCTGCGGGATACACGCTCAATACGAGATCATGCGCAAAATCCGACCCGGTCAACGGAGGCTGTATCACCGACGTGTGTCTGTGGCAGAAACCAAACGCCACCAATACGACCGCCGTGTTGCTATTCAGCCATGACGGCGATCAGGTGTCCAATGTGAGTACGCAGATTCAGACTGCGAACGTCAATTGTCAGAACATCGTTCCGGCCGCCGGATATTCTTTGAACACCAGAATCGGAATCACAAGCTTTTCAAACAATACCTACAGCGATCTGTGTCTCTGGCAAAAAACACAGCAGTGCGCCGCTCCCGCCCGGTGCTCGGACGGCATCGACAACGACGGTGACGGCCTTATTGACTTCCCGAACGACCCGGGATGTTCCTCACCACAGGATGATGACGAAATGAATCCCGGTGCCGACCTCAGTATCACGAAATCGGGACCGTCCTCTGTGACGGCGGGCCAGACCGTGAGCTACTTCATTCTGGCAA
>CAZXIO010000007.1:16005-27136 GCA_964640805.1 uncultured Candidatus Peribacteria bacterium | reverse complement strand
CGACGAAGACAAACGCGGAGAGCAGAAGTGTGGAGAAGACTTTCATGCCGGTGGAAACGGAGCCGGTGAAAAGAGAAGAGGTGTGCATGCGGACATACAAACGCAAGGTGAGACTTCGTGCAAGAAAATACCTGTGAAAGCGCAATCATCAGTACGATGATTTATTGTCCCGGCAAAACGGTTCCGGCTTTCTGAAAGGCAAAAATCTTCCATTCGTTTTCGAGCGATTCCCAGCTGTTGGCTTCAAAGTGATTGCACGCGGCCTCCAGCCATTCCCCTTTGCGCGCTCCTTCCTGCACAAACTTCGTTACCGTGTGTGGATTCTTTTTCTTCGCGAGAAAAGCGGTGATGGAAATGCTCTGCGCGTAGAACGCAGTGGTGCGGGAAGGGTGAGGATAATCTTTCATCTCAATGATCTCTCTCAGTGGAAAAAGTTTTTCATCCCTGCGCGCCTGCTTAAGCCTGTCCTGCCACACTGCGGTGTCTTTCTCACTGAGCACCGAGCTGCCCTCGTCGTACCAGCGGGGCGGATGCCGGTCGGGAAAGGCTGCAAGGATACCGATGTGATTGGTTTCATGAGGAACAATATTCCCGATGACTTTCTCCCACGACACTTCTTTCAGCCCTTTCTGCAACGACATCCTTGCTGAAACGATGCGGCCGCCCACATTGCGCTCCACACTGGAATGGCCGGGAACATTTCCCGGTACTCCCGTGTGGTTCGTATAATGATCGGTATCGAGAAAGAGCAGGACTTCACATTTCGCGGGAAGCGGCTCTTCTTTGTCGAGTAATGTCTTGAGCCATTTCTCACGGGTTTGTTTGCGGGAAGTTTCGAGCGTCTTTGCGACCTGATGCGCCGTGCCCATATCATGTTCACGGCAGTACAGGAGAAAATTGGGTGTCTCGTACACGTGCCAGTTCTCTTTGTTTTCTCCGAGGTATTTCGCAAGCACCTCTTCAACTTTCTTCGCAGTCACCGCTTGCTCTTTCTTTATCGTGAGCCCCTGCTCCTGTGCGGACAGAAAAGGACTTGCTACCGCAAGCAGAGTTCCCAGAAGGAGTGCGGGGGCACGTCCGGCGGATCTCATGCACCGTATCCAAGCACCGAACGGCAAATGTCTCCATATTTTTGCAGGAAAGTCGTTGGAAACGTCTTCCGTCTGCGGTAAATTGATGCGCGAGACCATCATTCACCCACTCTCTCCATGCGCCGCACCTCCATCCTGCTCGCACTGACCCTGACTCTTCCCCCGCTCCTCGCGTTCGCCGTGACGGCGCCCTCCGTGACGATCTACGAAGACGCCGCGACGATCACGCGCGTGGAAGGGATGAAATCCGCATTCAAGCCCGGCGAAACGGTGACGCTCACGATCACGGCAAAGGAGAAAGACGGCACGATGGCATCGCCCAATCGCGGATGGAACATCCAGTGGAATACGTTCTACGGCCCCGTGCCGCCAAGCGGCGTGAATTTGGATCCCATCATGGAACAAGGATTCGCGGGCAATGCGGAATATACGAGCGGCACATGGACGATTACGCAGGTGCTTCCGAAAGAACCGAGCAAATATTTTCTGCGTCTCTCGCTCTACTGCTCCAGAGAGAACACGCCATGTTGGATGGGCCGTTACGGCATGTCGTATTATTTCCAGGACGATCGCGACCTGAATTTCTCCATCACTCCCGCGGGTTCCACCGCGATGCCGACGCAGGAATTCAGCCCTTCGCCTGCGCCACTGAGCTGTAATGACTCGGACGGCGGACAAGACCTGCGCCGCAAAGGAAACGTGCGCGTGACGGGTGATGCGAAACTGGGAGGACTCCGGATGGAAGACATCTGCCAAAACGATCAGCTGGCGGAATATTTCTGCAGTGGCAAACGCGCGGCCGTCTCGCGCGACACGTGCCTGGGCAGCTGTATCGACGGAGCATGTACGACGGTCACGGAGAAGCGACCGCCGAAGATCACGCGCGTATGGACGACGATTGATCCTCTCAACACGAATGCCACCTCACTCACGTACCAGATCTGGATCGAAGTGCGTAAAGCCGACGGAACGCTCCCCACTGCGGCCGAGATCGATCAGGGACTTGTGACACTGACTCTCGCAGATCGCAAGTACCCGAAATTGAGCGCAGGGAATCTGAGCTACCGCTTCGATGCAAAAAATCAGCCGTACTTCTCGATGGGCATCGGCAAAAACCGAAGCGAATTGCCCTCCACCGACCGCTACATTCTGCGTGCGGTTCAGGGCAAAGCGAGCGCGCGGAAGCAGGTCACCCTCAAATTCCTGCCGAACGAAAAGACGAGCATCAGGTTGCGTTAAAGGGCTGAAGGAAGCATTCTGTGCAGGCGCCGGAGACTTGCTTATTTATGATTTATATTGTATTTATATAGTATGAAAAGTATTGAAGGAAACAACGGCAGGGATATCAAATTAATGTCTGCAAACGGGGAACCGGTGCCAAAGCAGCGCAGAACGAGACTGCCCAAAGTAAAAGGTGATGTTGAGGACGATGAATCTCTCACAAATGTAATTCTGGAAGAGATGGAAAAGGAAAAAATCTATGGCGACGGATCCGATGCCGACTTAGGCATGTATCTGAAGCAAATGGGCGAATTCCCGCTGCTCAAGCCGGAGCAGGAAAAAGCACTCGCAATGAGGATAGAGAAAATGCATCTCAGATTTTACAAGCGTCTGCTGCTGTCGCCCTATATGCAGGAAATACTATTCAGTAAATGGGAGAGAGAAGTGAAAGCACGTGAACAGACGAAGCGGGAAGAGGCTGCTCGTGTTGCACGTACGGGAGAAACAAAAAAGAAGCCGGTCGGCACCGGCACAGGGCAGAAGGAACGCAAAGATGCGATCGCCAGAAGGCTACTGCCGGGGCATCTGCCGTTACTGATGAAACTGCAGGAGAAGTACGGCAAATTGCACGAAAAGTACCTGAATCCGAAAACGGTCCGAAAAAATCCGCGCGCCATTGCCGAGGCGCAGGAGAAACGGAAAGAGATCGTGCACGACATCGTTGATGTGCAACGGGAACTCCTGAAACTTGTTCTTGAGCTCTATCCGAATTTTGAAATGTTGAGGAAATTCTCGGAGGATATGATGAAAAAATCCGCCCGAATGAAAGAGCTGGCCGCGATGACGGAACGGGACCCGGGAGCGGATGCAGAAATGCAGCATCTGCAATCGGAATTGCAGCAGACGCCGGATCAGGCAGCTGAATTGGCACGCGCTACACGCAGAACACTGAATGTATATCTGGACCTCCGGCAGCAGATGCAGCAACACAACTTACGGCTTGTCATTTCCATTGCAAAAAAATACCGCAATCGCGGACTCAGCTTTCAGGATCTGATACAGGAAGGAAATTCCGGTTTGCCGCGCGCCGTCGATGGATTTGAACTTGGGGAAGAGTGCAAATTCGGGACATACGCAACGTGGTGGATCCGGCAAGCGATCAAACGCGCACTGGATAAAGGCGCGCGCACAATCCGTCTTCCTGTTCACATGGAGACAGCCCTTACAAAAATCCATTACGCTCGTGGGCGCCTTTCAAAAGCAGGCATCGACGAGCCCACAGTCGACGATCTTGCAGAAGACTCGGGCGTTCCGCTGGAAACGGTGGAAAGATTGCTGCGTTTGCCGGACTCCAAAACTGCTCTCAGCCTGTACGACGATGAGGATCTAGATATCAGCGGGGTCGGAAGTTTTCTGGAAGATACAAATGCTCCGAATGCCGAAAGAAATGTTGACCTCTCTCTATTGAGGGACAGGATAGAAGAAGTACTCAAGACACTCACATACCGGGAGCGGGAGATCATCAAACTACGATATGGATTAAATGAAAATGCTCCCTATATTCATACGCTGGAAGAAGTCGGTCGCATATTCAAAGTCACCCGTGAACGCGTGCGGCAAATTACAGCAAAGGCAGTCATAAAGCTGCAACATCCGACGAGAAGCAGCCGGTTGACGGGTTTTCTGGATAAGTATCCTTCAGAAAAAAAAGAGGAAAAGAAGAAGGCTCAGAGTAAAAAGGATGTTGTTGAAGGAGCCCCGTTGTCGATCACCCTTGCCGATAGCAAGGCGCGCCAGAACGGTCAACACCATAAGAAAAAGTAGGGCAGTTGATGTCCTCCGGACTTAGAGCGCTCGCAGGAACCGCGTCACATCCTCCACGGGCCGCGTGAAGTCGCCTGCGCCCGTGCGGGGCAGGAGGACTCCCATCACGACAAGCGTGGTGCCGGCGTACGTGGTGCCCAAGGGGCCATCGACCGTGACGGATACCTGGATCTGCGTTCCGGCGGGCACATTGCGGTTCACTTTTGCCACGAGCGGGATCATGCGCGTTTCGTACGGAGCGAGGCTGATGCTCCACATGAGCTGACCCGCGGCGCCCGTCGCTCCATGATCGTCGGTGACGGTGAGCCGGTCTGACGGATACCGGAAGCTGACGTTGGCACCCTGCACCGATTGATCGGAGGGGTTGCTGACCGTGACTACGTACGTGAGCGCGTCGCCCGGCATCGCCTCGGTCTGCGACTCTGCCAGACGGACCGTGAGGTTGGGCGCCGTCACAGAAACGGGTGGAACCGGCATTGGAGGCGGCGCGATGACTACGGGTGGCGGCAGCGGAGGAGCGAACGGCGGCGTGGGGATGGAGACGGGACGGGCGCCGGCTTGGCGGCTGAGGAGCCGGAGTCGCAATCGCTCTTCGCTGCTGATGGCGCCGCTGTCGAACTGCTCACGGTTCTCGAAGTCATCCGAAGCATAGCGGCAGCCGGGATCCTGCAAATCGATCAGGTTGTCGCGGTCGTTATCGAGCCCGTCGCTGCACTGCTTGGGCGGGGGCACGCAGCGCACGAGGGTATAGATGGTTGCACTGCGGTTGTTGCCTGCGACAGTATCGGATTCGTCGCTTTTGACCGTGGCGCTCGTCTGGTACGTGGCATCACTGCACGCGTCGTGGAAGGGGGTGCGCAGCCCCACGGTGACGGTGCGAACGAGGCTATCGGGCAGAATGCCAAGATCGCATTCCACTGTGTTGGCATTCATCAGTCTGCATCCGGGTGTGGATCCCGCAGGATGAAAGACGACTCCAGATGGCAGCTCCGACGTGACCGTCACGCGGTGGGCGACGGAGGGCCCCAGGTTCCGCACCGTGTATGTATTGATGAACGACTGCCCGCGATCCACCCCGCTTGGTCCGCTTCCCGTGATCGAGAGATCGGTGGAATACCCGCCTGTGTACGTGTCGGCCGCACCCGCCATGGGCGTGAGCCCGCGCAGGAGGATGAGTGACCCGAGTGCGAGGGCGGTGAGAAGGGCGCCGGCGACGATCAAAGCGCGGTGGTGGAGGGAGAGCGTACGCATGGAATGGCAGGTGGAAAAAGGGGGTTATTCTCCTGCGCATGCGGGGCTCTGTCAAAGAAGAAATTCAATGTGGCATTGCAACACACATACGACAAATAACAACAACTCTGTTGTAGCTATGCTCAGATGAAATCATCGATGCGTTGCAATAAACTGAACCGGATGCACCGTGTACCGATCCGCCTCGCTGCGACTCGGAACATGATCGGGATAGTACGGCTCATGCACGCCGTCGTCGTTCTCGTCGCCGATGTCCACCTGCAGATGCACGTGCGGCCCGTTCGCCTTCCCCGTCATCCCCACGTAACCGACTGTTTCACCGGGCGTCACGGTTTGGCCCTTATGGACGGCAACGGAACCGAAATGCCCGTAGATGGAGTAGTAGATGCCGTCGGAGGCACAGTGACGGACGATCACATGGAGCCCGAGGCGTTCATCCGTTGAGGCATACGTGACGACTCCGCCCGCAATCGCGCCGACGGGCGTGCCGAGCGGGAGTTTGAGGTCCACGCCGGGGTGGACCGCCGTGAACTCGGCGCTATCGATGTCGTAGGCCGCGAAGAACCGCGTGGAGTAGAAGAGTTTGGCGGTGAGGGTGGGAATGTTTTCATCCGGGATCGGCGGGCCGATCAGGGTCTTGCGCGGAATCGTCAGCTGTTTGATGTCGAACCGCGGCACCGGAACATACTCGTCGGCAGGCATGTGGGCGTAATCCAGATTCCACACATCAGGACTCCGCATCGCGCCCCAGTTGGGAATTTTGGAGACGGGGAAGATGGCGTTGATGAAGGGAACACAAGCCTCGGCGCCGGGCCTGCCCGCCGTAGCCTCGGCGAAGGTGGGT
This sequence comes from uncultured Candidatus Peribacteria bacterium, assembly GCA_964640805.1. Classification (GTDB taxonomy): domain Bacteria; phylum Patescibacteriota; class Gracilibacteria; order Peribacterales; family Peribacteraceae; genus CAYTEH01. The sequence continues at coordinate 20,905 of CAZXIO010000007.1, read as the reverse complement.
GAGGGTTGGGGAGGGGGTGTGACAGATGATGCTGTACTGGACGATGACTCCTCGCTCGATGCAGATGACTCTTCGGACGGAGTGACCTGAGTGATGTCCGTCACGGCACTCTGTGCAACCGTCCGCGACGATTCCACCGGCGCGGGACCCGCGCGCAGTGGCGTTTGTGAGGACGTTTGGCGGACCAGTTTCTGCCGCGCCGCGAGTCGCCGTGCGATCCGCTTCATCCGTATAAGCTGGCGACGCTCCTGCGAAGTCATGACGTGCCCGACAAATTGCATCGCGGGCACATTCACTCGCTTCCACTGGCCGATCACCTGCGCGCGGTAGGCGCTCACGCTCATGCTCACAAGCACAACAAGCGACGCCGCCAGCGTGCTCCACAGGAGTGGTAGCCGCTCCTCCTTCAGCCACTGCAGAAAGGGTGAGTGTTTGTGTGTGTGCATTTCTTGATATTATATCAAGTTTTTGACTATTTGTCTAATTATAGTTAAATGTATATATGCCACTAAACCCCCTTAATCTGCCCTTAATCTCCCCCTCCTACACTGCGCACGTGCTCAGAGAAAAGACGGCAGAACAGACGGGCACACCCGAGAGAAGAACCAGAAATGGGGGAAAACATGGAAGCGGTGTCCGGGGGGACATCGCTTCTTTCGTACTGAGAGATTTCCTATGCATTTGCTCTGTCATCCCTCAGACAACACCGTATGGCTCCGCCATGCTGCGCTCCGCCCTCCTCTGTTTCCTGTTCCCCACAGGTTCTTTCGCAGCGCTGCTCACGACCGCTGCACAATCAATGTATGAACCCCAGAGCAAGCTCTGGATTCTCTTTTCCGGACTCTAAGTCCGGGGAATCAGACCATACCTTCGCTCGCAGATATGCTTCCTCCTGGCCGCTCGTCCGCCGTAGCTCCCGCAGGAGCGAAGGTGGATTGACTGCGGATGGGAGTGGAAATGGCGCCGTGCTTCTTCTCTTGCCGCAGGGGCGGCAAATTCAATTTCCTGCGCTCGGCCTCCTCTCCGTCGATGAGGTACTCGTTGTACCTTTCCAATTGCTGCGACCACTTGAGCAGAATGTCATGCAATTCTTCGGGAGTCCGCGCCCTGTTGCGCGCGTCGTCCATGCTTAACTGAGGATGTGCCTGCCGGATGACCTCGGTCACCTCGCACCACTCGCGACGGGGCGCTTCGATGTCGAGGGGCAGCAACGCATTCTGCAGGGTCGTGATGAATGGCTTTTTCAGAAGATCCAGATTCACGACGGGAGAAGGCCCGTCCACCAAGCCGGGCGGAAATTTCTCCAGCATCACGCGCGGGAAAGGGGTGATGGGATAATTGAGCGGCTTGTGATATTTTTGCATCAGCTCTTTCTCTGCTTTCCCGAGGATGCTCCCGCAGCGTGCTTTCCTCTCCTGATCAAATCCCGGCGTCTTCGGATCGAGCGCCGCCTCTGCCGCAAGCAGGCGCAGGAGTACGGGATCATCGTGGTATTGCATCAATGCCAGGTGCGCAGGCTCGCGAACATTTTTGAAATCCTCATGGCCGAGATCGTTGATGAGTCTTCGCAACTCCGGCACACTGAGGAGTGGAGGCGTCTTTTTCTCTTCTCTCTTGTTTTTTTGGACTGCTGCAATCGGCTCACTCTTTCCTATCACCTGCGCCACCGCCTCGCGCACATCGCATGATGTAAGCGCGATCCACACCAAGACCGCCTTGAGCATGGGGCTGCGAATGATGCCATGCAGAAGATTCTCGGTGCCCGAACCGGGTTTGTTCACCATAGGAGAGGTGTTATACCTCCGAAAGCAGGAGTTACAAACACTTAGAACAAAGAATGAGGATTGAGCGCATCAGAAAAGCATAATTTCTTACAAAGGTCGCAGAAACCGTGTCACATCCTCCACCGGCCTCGTCCCGTCGCCTGCACCCGTGGGGGGCAGGGGCTGACTCACATGAAGCTGCACCGTCGAGGTACTTGCGACTGCTGTACCCACCATCACCGTCGCATTGGCCCAGATGGCCTCGCCGCCCCGGAGTTCGGAGACGATGCGGGTGCGCACTCTGAGCGCGCGCTTCCGGCCGGGCTCGAGCGAATCGATGTGCCACGTAACGTAATCTGCGTACTTCTCGCCATCGGACTCGACGATGCTCTGCTGCGTGGGCGAGAACGCGTACTTCACTTTGATGTCTTGCACTGCAACGGTGGACGTATTTTTCACCGTCACGGTCTGATAGACCGCAGAGCCGGGACGCACTTCGGTGCTATCGGCTTCCAGTGTCAGATGGAGCGCGCCTTCCGTTGCAGCAGGAGCAGTGACACTCGCGCTCGACTGCGACGAGCTTTTGCCCATCGAGAAGAACGGTGCAGATGAGGTCGGAGCGGACGAAAGGTAATTCCCAAACTTCGCACTGGAGGATGCGGATGCTCGAATGCTGCTGATCGTTTTGCCCGAACCGGTCGAAATCGTGGAAGGCGTCGAACCCGAGCAGGCGCTGAGGAGCAGAAGAACGGAACAAGCGGCAATCAAACTGATACCGCGACGGGTGGAGGGGGTGTGAGCCATAGCGGGCTAAAGTACTACCTTCATGATCACTCGTCAATACTCGTTCGCCCCTTCCTTACGATGGTATAGAACGGCCTCCTGAACGGGAATTCTTGCCTTCACGCCTCAGTCGGGTAGCATGGCCGACCAATGCTCGAATCCCTCCAGCGTCCTTCAAAAGCGCTCGCACTCCACGGGCAGAACGTTACTGAACCCACACGGGAACTCAGCGCACTGTTTGAAAAAATGCGCCGCCAGATTGCGCAAGTGTATCCCGACGCAAGTCCCGCGTGGACGTGGAAATCAGAGTACGAGCATGAAACCCGCACGATACAACCGCCCACCCGCAGTCCGGAGCAATGGTTGGCAACGGTGTACAAGGGATCGGATCCGTTCTCGCAGGGCCTCGTCCGACGGTACTTCACGCTCTGGCGAGATCTCGAAAAACGCGGCTTCAAGACGAATGATAAAAAAATGTACGCGCATCAGAAAGCACTCTCTGCATGGCTCACCATCGCAGGCGTCTGCACGGGAATTCGCGAGGAGTTCCCAAGCGTGCTCATGCGTTCGCCGTACGGAACGGGGAAAAGTCTCGTCGGCGGCTTCGCGGTGGAGGGATTCCAGGATTATCTGCTTGAGATGATGTTCGATAAGGTTGTACAAGCCACTGATCTTCCGAACGGAGCGATCCTGGGACACCGCATGGGAGTGATACAACAAAACGCTCTTGGGAAACAGTACACGGTGCTGCGGCCGCCGTACACGGTGGAAGAGTCGCACATCAAGCAATACCACAAAGAACTGACTGCGATGTACGGCGGTGCATTCGCGCGCGCATTCCCCCCACCAAACGGGAGGAAAGACCCCTGGCTCGCATTGTTCCAAGTGGCAGAAGATGAGGATGAGGATATTGATGTGGAAGAGCGACTCACCACCTACATGGACACACGGCGAAACGGCAACAAGGTATGGGAGAGGATACGTAATAGCGACATGGTGCACGTGTTGCGCCGTCTGATGGCCGGCGAAATCCTCCTGCAACCCGATGTGTACAACCGCCCGCGCGTCCGCGAAGCTCCTCCGCGTTCGATCGAGCGTGGACAAGATCGATTCCACGGCGACATCGCCCATGCCCTCAATCCACTGATAGGGATCAAGGCGTCGCACAGACATTTGATGCACGATCCCGCGGCGTACGACACGACTATTAATCATCAGCATCCCGCTCACTTTTGCATCGCAACCGGCACGGCACTCACGCGCAGACCCGAGAGCATGAGGACTGACATCTACGAGTTGATCAAGAATCTGCGCCTGCTGGTTGTGGATGAAGCGGGGAAATTGTCGCCGGAAGCGGTGGGAGACAGCACGTATTTGATCTCGGATCGCATGCCGATGATCGTCGGGCTCACGGGGAAAGATGAGGGAATCGAGGGATGGATCCGTTCCCCCACGATGTCGGTGCAGCGCAGCATCGAATTGCGGCTCACGAAGCCCGTGGCTTTCCAGCTGATCGGAAGCAATGAGGAATGTTACCCGCAAGGCTCGGAAGGTGCGTGGGAACAGTACGAGAAAGCTCTCTTTGCACCCGTCAAAGCCGCGACTGCTTTGGACCTGCCCCAACCGTGGGAGAGCGACGGATTGATCGTCGTTCCTGCGAGTCTCGTGCGGGAATACGCACACCGCATCCATCAAGCCTATCTCAAACACGGCATCGAAGCGGACATCATCTGTGTCGACTGCAAGGCCGGCACGGACCGATGGAAAATGATCGAAGATACTCTCCGTGCGCCGAAAATCGGCGGGGCCACAGCCGGCAAGCGGGACCGGCTCCCGCCGCGCAAAGTCGTGGGGACTGCTGCGGAGCTCGGGGTGGGAACCAGCATGCCCATCGATTGCACCGACGTATTGGCCGATTTAAAAGAGCACGAACTCGACCAGCTCCTCGGCCGCGAATACCATAACCGCAACATGGGAGGCAGGCCCGAGAACCGCACCTACTTCCGCCAGCAAATATTCACCGGAACGAAGTTGGTCTTGCTGCGCAAGAAAGCAGCTGAAATGGGCTTCCCGCTTCCGGATGAAGGCGCCACTCATATTCCTCTGCAATGCGTGATTGACGCTACCGCGAAAGAAGCCGACGACAGGCGAAAGGGTTTGGGGAAGCCGGAACCGGTGCCGGACGTGAAGCAGCCGGGCCAACCGAAGAAACCGGAAGGCAAGGGGCGCCTCCATCAGCCCATGAAGATCACGAGTCCTTTTTTGATAGCGGAACAGAAGAAGAAAGTATTGCAGCAAGAGGAGCGCGCCAAGCTAGAGAAGAAGAATGCGAAGTCGGGGGTCAGAAAGACGCC
>CAZXIO010000007.1:10521-15905 GCA_964640805.1 uncultured Candidatus Peribacteria bacterium | reverse complement strand
ACAATACCCCGCTGTCACAGTGACCCCTTTTATGTCTGAAAGCGCATCCAAAATCATAGAATCACTCGACGAGCGCATGCCACTGCGCAGGCCCATCCAGCTGAGTGATAAGAAATACAAGGGCGCCGCAGGACGCTCGATCCGAACCACGAACCAATTGGTGGGCGAAGTGTTCGCGGAGACAACGACCGTACTGCCAAAACTGATCGCCCAAGTGCGTATGAAGCTGGGCCTATCGCGAGGGAAATTCGCAAAAGCGGGCGGGATGAGCAGCAACGGGTACAAGCCCATGGAAAAGGATCTGGGCGAAGGGAAGAAGCCGCACTTCATCAAGTACACGAAAGCTCTGAATGTGTGGCGGAGGCGCGGCATTTCGGAGGGAGTCCGAGAGCAGTGCCTTGATCTGCTGTCGGGCAAAAATAATCTCTATGATTTCTACCATGAACTCGGGTACGACCTGGGCCACGAGAACGTGAAAAAAAAGATCCCGAAGATTTTTAACACGCTCTGGCAGCGGCGCAAAAGCAGGAGACTGAGCGTTCCCGATTTCAACGACGTGCTCAATCACGTAAGTCTGCTCTACCCCGAACCGCCGGCAGTGGAAGCAAGCGACGAACGGTACGAGAAGGCCGTGATCGGCGGTGAACGCAGACGCAGAAGACTCGATCAAGCCGAAGGTATCTGGACCGATGAGAAGAAAAAACAACTGGAAGAACGCGGGCTCGAAAAGCCGTTGCAGGAATTCCTGATCGCACTCGAGCGTCACTTCACTCACGAGCATGGAACGAACGTCACCTTGGCAACGCTCGCCGAACATTGCGGATTCGGGCCCAAGCACTCTGCCATGCTCACGCGCGGGGAACTGATCCCGTGGGAGAGCGTGGAGCCGATGGTGCAGAAATTGTTTCCGGAGCAAAAATGGTCGCGGCTTGAGGGGCAATGGAGATTCGCGCTCAGGAAAGAACAGAAGCGCGAGAGTTTTGCGAGCGAGTACGTAAAGGCGATGGAAGCATGCGAATTTAGTTTCGCAACCGTCGGCCGACTGCTCGATGTTCGTTCCCCGGAGGCGCGCGGAAAGAAAGGCAAAAAGAATCGCCGGCAGCGGTATCGCCCGGACGCCGAAGTGCGCTCCATGGTGTACGACAACTCGCTCAGCAGCCAAGTGGACGTGGACTCCCTCATCGCCGTCGTCGCCCCGAATAACCCGAAACTCCGCACTCGCCTGACGGAACTCTATGCCTTGGAACGCAAGCGTTGCTTCCATCGCACCGGAAGCGGGCTGGAAGGCGAAGGAATGGAGATGAAGATCATGCGCGAGCGCGCCGGCGTGAGCATGAAGGTCTTGGCGCCGCACTTCCTGCCCGCCAATGCCGACCACAAAGAGATCCGCAAAAAAAATCTGGAGTTGCAGCGCCTCGAACGCGCCGAAAGGAAAGAACATGCCATCGGTTTTCCAGAGGTGATGAAGATCTTGAAGCGCATCGCGGACGAAAAAGTTGCAACGTCATTACATCGCCTGGAGCATCAGGATGAAATTTCCGAAGATCTGCTTCAGTGGGATTCGGTGGCCGATATGGCGGCAAAATTGGTCAAAGCGAAGAAAGGTGCCCGGAACGTGTCGCAGCTGATGCGCGAAAAGGCGCCAACGGATGCCCACTGGTTACGGTCTGACTTGATCCTCGCGATGATCATGAAAGGATATGTCCCGCCGCTCCACGCACTGCGCCACATGAGCGCGAGCGTGGTCGCAAAGAATCTGCCTCCGGCAGTGGAGCAAGATTGGCATGACGCCTTCCCCGCGTCTCTGCGCGACCGGCAGGAGCACCCGATGCAAGATCCGCTCGCGCGCATCCTCACCACCGTCATCGCGCGCGTGGAAGCCGGCGCGGCGAAAAAGTTCTATCAAGATCGCGCGAGACAGGAAGATCCGTCCAAGGCTTCGCAGAAGCTCCACCAACTGCAACGATACGGCGAGCGTCCCGAAATCGAATTTGTTGAAGCCACAATGCTTGCGGCGGGATTCGGCAGAGGGACGATTATGTTCAAGCTTGTGCAAGCCGTTCACAAGCACAAGAGACTGAATGATGCTTTGCGCGAAATTGCGCCGCTGGTGCATGAGAGAGGAATTCAGGTAAGCCCGATGGAATTCATCGGACTCACGCAGGATGAGCTGAGGCCGCTCCTGCCCGTAGAGGAGAAATACAACGGAAAAAAACCCAAAGGCTAGATTGCGTCATATCCTGCAATAAAGCTTGTCGAAGGACCTCGTGTATCTTATTCCGTAGCGCTATGTCGCCACCTCCCGAAAGCATTTCTCCCGTCGAAAGCCCGCAGCTGCTCGGTGAGTTGCTGCAGATCATTGCTGATGTAAAAAAGGGAGACTACAAACTGCCACCCGGAAGCAGGGAGCGTCTGCAACGTTACTTGGAGTTGACGCTCTCGGAGGCGGATTTTTTATTCGACCATTTCTCGTTGCTGGTAAAACACTTACGATCACAAGACGAAAGTTCAGGCGGAACAATGCTGCGCCTCCTGCGCGAAGCTCATAGAGCTCCTCACGATCCGCTCATCACGCCCCTCGATCTTGCTGAACGCGGGCTGGGTGAACTTTCCGACGAAGATTTTGCAAGAATGTTACTCAATCCGCAATTCCAGAATCATATAAGGCAAGCACTGCGAAACGCACGTCAGGAGGGTGAGTTTGTGGAGTCGGTTGGTACGCCGGCAACTGTCCATGTATCATGGAATCTGGCTCGCGAAAGGGCTCTTCGACTGAAACAGTACATGTCGCTGCTGCAGGAAGGACAAACGCCCGCGCCTCCGGTGGACGTAGAATTACCCCACCTGAACACCGATCCCCTCCGTCACGACAGCGACATGCAGTCGTTCCTTATGGTAGGTCTTTCTCGCGCGGAAGGGAGGCTCGAGGAATTGGACCGTCAGGAAGACGGTGAAGATGAATGATGCAGTGCGGTCTCAGATCTGCATTTCGAGGAGCACCGGCAAATGATCCGACGCCTGGATCCCCGGAATCACGCGTGCATGCGCCTGCAGTCCCCGGGGACACAGGAACAGATCCAGCGTCATTTTGGGATTCACCGCCGGGAACGTGGCTTCGGACGGTGAATTCACGATCTGTAAATTACACTCGCGCGCCAGGTTCTCGATCTCTTTGCGTCCACGGAAGATATTGAAATCTCCGCAGAGGATCACATTGGGACGGCTTTTGACGATCTGCTTGAGTTCATTGAATTGCTTCTGGCGCAAGCGGCGATCGAGCGAGAAATGCATGAGGAACAGGCTCAGATCATCGCGCAGGAGAATTTCATAAATCAGCTTCTTCGTGCCGCTCTTGAAGTAAATTTTGCGAAAGGGAAGATCGCCTTTCGCGAAGAATCCGTTGCAGTTGTCGCGGAAGAACGGGAGGCGGCGCAGAATGCTGTGCAGGCCGTATTTGTTACTGACATCGGAACTGGTGTAAATGTGCGGATGGGGCATACAACCGTGCTTCTTATGAATTTCCACGAAGCAACAGACGTCCGGTTGTTCCTTCTGCAAAAGGTGATAAATGGCCCGGCGTACGCGGCGGATGATCTCGCGTGGAGTGTAGAGATACCGGTAAAAGCGCAGGAAATAGTTGCGTACCGACCCGTCCAGGGCCGTGGCATAGCCGACATTAAAGAGCAGTATTCGAAAGCGCTGCGGCGTGTGCATACGTTGCTTCTTGTGGAGGCCGCAGTGTAGCAGAGGGGAGCTCATCATGGGTATGGATATGTTTTGAGTATATTATAATACATTATATTGTTTTTAGCAACCCCCATTCACGTCATCCGGGCTTTCCCACGGCCATCAAAAACACTCTACAATCGCGATCGCAATGCGACCCAGCTTTTTCAAACGATCATCGGGCACCGCGCAGACGCAGAGGATCACCGACATTTTCGTCAGCAGCGCGCTCAAAAATATCCGCATGCACGCGGCAGCCGTGGAAGCCACACTTCCCCGCAGGCTGCCGGCGAGCATCGACTCGTTCATCATGCATCCGCACGGCTTCATCTCGCGGCAGATCGTGCGCGCTGCGAGGCAACGTTTTTCTTGGCAGCGTATCGGCGTGCTGGTCCTCATCAACCTCTGCGTGCTCGAGGCCGGATCGTGGGCGGGGTACTGGGCGCTCACGGGGCACCGCCTCTCGTTCGCACAGGCGCAAACGGAGCAGATGCAGATCGCAGAGGACGGCAGCGTGACGGATGTGAGCACCCTCACCGGTGACGGCGAAGGGAAAATGACGCAGTTCGTGGCGCACCCGTACCTGGGCTTCATCCGCAAAGACGGCGATCCCAACGCCGTGCCCGGGCAGGAGTTCATTCTGGGCAAGACTCCCTTCATCATCACGCCCGCAAAGGATGAAGTGATCATCGGCATCTTCGGGGGATCCGTGGCCGAGCAGTTCTCGCGTTCCGGCTCGGGGGCGCTCAGAAACATTCTTGCACGCGATCCCCGGTTCTCCGGCAAGAGGATTACGATCTTCACCGCAGCCATCGGGGGCTACAAGCAGCCGCAGCAACTGATGGCACTCAACTATTACCTCACACTCGGGCAGCACTTCGACGCCGTCATCAACATCGACGGCTTCAACGAGATCGCTGGCCCACCCACCGCCAACGAACCGAAAGGTGTCACTCCCTCGTTCCCCAGCGGCTGGTACCACATCGCCGACCGTCTTCCCGATACGCATCTTCTTTCCCTGATCGGCGCCGTGGCCTACCGCAAGGAAGAACGACAAACGTGGGCGCAGACGATGCTCTCCTCCCCGGCCTTCAGCAGCAGCAGTACCGCGCAATTTTTGTGGAAAGGGTGGGACCGGGTGCTGAGTAACCGCGTTGCGGGCGCGCAGTTGGCCCTGATGCACGCGCCGGCCTCCACGGAAAAAGACACCCGGGAGCAGGGACTCCCCTACGCATACGGGGATGATGCCACATTGATGAAGGATCTGGTGAGTTACTGGCAACGCAGTTCCGAGATGATGAATGAAATTGCTGCAGCGCAGGGCATTCCCTACCTCCACTTCCTGCAACCCAACCAGTACGTGCCGGGGTCGAAGACGTTCTCTCTCCAGGAGCAGCGCAGCGCATTCAACATGCAAAGCCCGTACCGCCGTCTGGTTCCCGTCGCCTACCCCCTCCTCAGGGCAAGCGGCCAGAAACTGAGGAGCGACGGCGTGAATTTTGTTGACCTCACCTCGATTTTCAAAACGGTCACCGCAACGATCTACAAAGATGACTGCTGCCACATGAACCGCGCAGGGAACGAGATGCTGAGCGCGGCGATCGGGCGGGAGCTGCTGAAAGCCGTGCCGCAGGGCAAAGCGAATGTGACGGCCATGC
>CAZXIO010000007.1:6523-10421 GCA_964640805.1 uncultured Candidatus Peribacteria bacterium | reverse complement strand
CGGCCTACTGGCTATATTTACGAAAAAATGTGATAATAATATGAGTTATGACTAAGCCATTAGGACCACACTATCCGGGCAGAGAAGCCGAAAGCGAGCGCGAGCCCGATACACCGAAGGGACCCGACCCCGTTGCTGCGATACCTCAACTGCCGGTGGCGCAGCGCGTAGATGCCTTGATCGGGGATGCCGATCTGCAACCCGCCGATGCGCCTCCCGCGCCTGCGGAGCCTGATGCTCCATCACCGAATCAGCCGCTAAAAAAGACATCAATCGTGGTGCCGGGCATGTTGGAAATGCCCCTGCATGCTCTGGAGATCGCACTGCAAAAGGTCGGACAAAAAATCCCGGAACTCATGTCGTCCCTGTTCATTCTACAGCTCACAATCGGCACCGCAGCCCGAACTCCCGATGAATTGAAGAACCAATCGGAAGCCATCACGAAGAGGGAAGACAAATGTTGCGACGGCATCATCGACGTATTGGAAGCATGCCATCTGCTCATCACGACCTATCGTGATGATGCGCTGAATCTGATGCGCTACATGCCGGACGAAGGCGCGGACCCCAACCTTGCAGCATGGAAAAAATGGATCAATTCCTTGATTCCCTCGGGGGGAACGAAGCGCGTGGTGAACAGTGCTCTGGGAACGGGATCTTTCTTGGCAGGAATGGGCGCGGGCGTTGCTACGGTTGGTCCAGTGCTGTATAGCGCGTGCGAACCGCTGTTCGTCATGACGAACCAACTGCCGCTCCGTCTGGACTTGGTCGGCTGGGGGGCGATCTACCTCTTCATTGTCAGCATCCCAACGGCGATTTCTTCGATCATCACGGCAGGATTAGGTACGTACGCATACGGAGGTTTTACCCTGGCATGGGATAAACTTTTCTGCACGGAGAAGGATTCCATACGAGAGTGGCGGCAAAAGCTGAACGCGAGTTTTGCAAATGCAAAAGAGCAATTATTGGCGGCACTGAACGCGCTGGAGGATATGATGCGCAAACTCGAGGAGCTCCGCGCCACATTGCCGGCCCGATGCACCGATGCGCGTGCGGAATGCGCCGACCGCGCAAAACAAGGCAATGTGGATATCGAGACATGGCGCCGCGAAGACGCCGCATTTGTCGAGCAACTGGGAGCGTCGGAGAAGAGCACTCGGCAGGAAAAAATCCTGCACAAACTGTTTGAGATGCTGCACGAAGTAACGGCGGTGGTGCAGCCCATGGATCCCCTGAGTGCAAAAGACCTGAGAACGCGCGGATTCCAAGGATTGGCCGACATCTGCCGTCTGCTGGAACGTTTGGGCAAAACGCACTTCTTCTTTCCGAATGGAAGACCGGGCAAAACCAGTCCGAAAAAGCGTTGGCTGTACGATCTATTGGGTTTCGCCGCAGGTCCGACGGCTGCTCTCGGCGCCTTCTTACTGGCACTTGGCATCGACGGAGAGCGGCCCGTACGCATGTTGCACGCATTCATCGTGGGCGTGATCTTGGATCAGGCAAAAACGAAGAAGCGGGACGGCGTGGGCATGAGCGAACTCGCGAGCGCGGCGTTCGATCCGGATGTGCTCGCAGAGCAAGGACTGATCCACTGGGGCAGTCGCGGCGTCGCCGAACTGGGCTTGGCAATCCAAGCAAAAACGTTGCCGATCATCGAACGCGCCAATGAACGACGCCAGTTCTCGCCCGAGAAAGCACGCGACGACGTGGCGAAGAAGATGCCCGATTCGCAGTGGAACAAACACGCGGTGAAATCGACGAAAGTGAAAGTGCAAGGCCTGATCGGTGATGCGGCTTCAGTCATGAAAAACGTGATAACCGGAGGGCTAAGGCGTTTTTTGGTTCACGATCGTCAGAGGCTTGCCGATGATGAAATCGAACACAGGAACGAGGGAGTGTCCGTGCAAAAATCACTGGCTGAGGAATATGCAGATATGAACCGCTCCGCGTCTCTGACGATTGCTGAACTGCGTGACCAAATCCGCAAGGAAACGAAGCTGCTCGAACCGGACGATGAGCGCGGAGTGGAACGGATCATGCGACTGATCGATTACTGGGAGAAACGCATAAAGCTGGAAGATACGCAAACAGCGCAATTGCACTCGGGCCATGAGTTGCAGATGTACGACATCCATCCGCTGATCTCGACCGTTCTTGGACGCATGACGCCTTCCAAACCTGAAAAAATTGGAAAAAAACTGCGACTGGGAAAGGTTGTGAAAAAAATCGATCTCCGCCGCAGTGTGGAATCAATGTTGAACAACATCAACGCCGGTCTGGCGGATGACGCAAAAATGCACAGGCCTTCGGTGACGGCATTCCCGGGGAAAGATACGATTCTCGGAACGGGCCCTGACGGATCGCTCCTCGTTCTGGAGAGAAAATTCCCTGCGGATGCCGACGAGGCACCGGCCGGCCCCAAACCGATGCAGGCTCCCATGGTCCGGCTGATTCCTCCTGCGGAGGCTCAAGCATTCATCGCGGGGCATGTGGCGGAACGGGAATCCCTGCCCGCAGTGTGTATCAATGATGAACCGAGCGTGCAGTTGCTTGCAGAGTACGCCGTGGGCGGCGGACCGCTGACTCCCGCACAACGCGACACCATCCAGCGCGTGCTGCTCAATCGCGACAACGGTGCGGCAATGCAGCGCCTTCATTCACTTTTCACCAAAGCCCAGCTGGACGGATTCCGCGGACCGGACGAGAGCATTGTCGTGCCGGGACTTCTGAGTCTTTTGCCGCTCCTGAGGAAACGCAAAAAAGAAGCGTGGGAGTCATAACATCCGAACTATGGAAACACTCACAACACCCAACGGAGAAAAACTTGTCCGGGAGACATGCTCTCCATGGGAAGTGGTACAAGCATCGATTCAGGCGCACCCCAATACGCAGGAGACGTTCAGGAGGCTGCAAATGCCGTCGAACCGCATGCGCGAAGAACTAATAGCCATGATTGCCGATGCCATCGGACCCGAACACCTGCGGACCATCGAGCCCGAAACCGTCCGGCGCTACTTCCTCGATATTGTCCCGCAGGTGGAAACTCAGAAAGGACAAATCGTCGCGCAGCGCCTCACGCGCGACGCGATGCAGGACATCGTCAATGGCGTCGTGAAACCGGCCATACAGACAACGAAAGAACAACCTGCACAGGCTGCCTGATCGAAAAAGCAGAATCTGACTTTTCAGCTTCCGTAAAAGAAAACCGGACGTTTCTTTCGGGAAGAAACCTACCGCGAATTCAGAACTTCAAAAATTGAATTTGATGGGAAATATTTCATGTATTTACAGAACGGGGCAATCAAGCCATGAACACTCCATCTGACGGTCGAATTTGCCTGAAATGAACCGGCGGGCTAGTCTCCGTTTTCATGGTTCCAGCCAAAGACGACACCGACGGCCGTCTGCCCAAAATGAGCATGCAAAAAATGTTTACGATCATCATGGATGAACTGGTGGGGACGCGGAGGGAACTGAAAGAAGATATGGCAGAGATGAAAAAGGAATTGAAGAGCGATATTCTATTGCTGCAGTCGGATGTGAAGTCGCTTCGAACTGACGTGAAAACTCTTCGAACCGACTTCGGCACGCTGAGAATAGTGGTGCATCAAAACCAACTGACGTTCATGAAAAACCACGACGATTTGGAACAATGGGTCACTGTATTGGCAACCAAAGTGGCCTGACTCAAAATCGCACAATTACCCCGCGGAGCCGGACTTCTCAAACCTCTTCCTGTCCGTCTCCTTCAGGTGCTTTTTGCGCAGGCGGACCTGTCCGCCGTAGCTTTTTCATTTTTTCTCAAATCTCTTCCGATCCGTCTCTTTCAGATGTTTCTTGCGAAGGCGGACCTGTCCGCCGTAGCTTTTTCATTTTTTCTCAAATCTCTTCCGATCCG
>CAZXIO010000007.1:0-6423 GCA_964640805.1 uncultured Candidatus Peribacteria bacterium | reverse complement strand
TCGCCCACGTAGATATCGGGAATGCCCGCGATGGTGACGATGTCGCCGGCCAACGCTTCGGCAATTTCCACGCGCTTCATCCCGTAGTTGGCCATGATTTTGGTGACCTTGCCTTTGCGTGTTTTGCCGTCGGCCGTCTTCACGAACACGTTGTCGCCCGCCTTCACTTTGCCTTCGTAGACGCGGCCGATGGCGAGGCGACCCAGATAATTATCGTATGCCAGAGAGCTCGGCTGCATGCGGAAAGGTGCCTCCGTGTTCTGCGGAGCCTCTTCAACATGCTCCATAATCATCTCGAAGAGAGGATCCAGATTTTTGGAATCATCCTCAAGTTTTCTCTTTGCAATTCCTTCGCGCGCGATGGTGAAGATGTACGGAAAATCGACCTGCGCATCGTTGGCACCGAGCATCACGAACAGATCGAAGACCATGTCGACAACCTTCATGGGACGTGCGGCAGGCTTGTCGATTTTATTGATGACGACAATTGGTTTTATCCCCAACTCAAGGGACTTTTTCAGAACAAATTTTGTCTGCGGCATGGGGCCTTCTTGCGCGTCGACAAGGAGCAGAACGCAGTCGACTGTCCTGAGGATACGCTCCACCTCGGAGCCGAAGTCGGCGTGTCCCGGCGTATCGACGATGTTGATCTTGCAGTCCTTGTATTTGATCGACGTGTTCTTGGCGTAAATCGTGATCCCGCGCTCGCGCTCCTGATCGTTGCTGTCCATCATGAGTTCCCCCACGTGCTCATGCGCCGCGAATGCACCGCCTTGTGTGAGGAGGGCATCGACGAGCGTTGTCTTCCCGTGGTCGACGTGCGCGATAATGGCGATATTACGGATGGACATGCGTGCAGAGAAAAAATGATCCTCACTATGCTCGGATCCCATCTATTCTACCGAAAAATCGAGGAAATGGAAGTCTGGCAGCCTAAATACTCTGTGTAAGACGCCGGCCTCCGCTGATCCCCACGCCGAGAAAAAACGAGACGTGATGCACGGCACGTAGAGACAATAGGTTGAGAGGAGCGGAATAAACTCGATTATTGGCTTGCAGAAGAGCTAAAACAGAGCAAGATTGGCCTAAAAAATGCATTGCGTATTATAAGGTATTTATATACTATATTACCTTTTTGTAAAGTGTCCCCCTCTCTGCCATCCAACGGCTTATCCGAGGCTCGCTCAGCTCCTTCGTCACCGGAAGCAAACCCCTCCATAAGCAAAAAACAAATGAAGGTGTGGATGAATGAGGGATTCGACAATGCAATACAGTCGATGAAAAAGGAACCGCTGGCCGGCCCCGCGATTGCGGCAAACACCAACGATTACATATTGGCTGTTCGCCGGGCTGCACTCGAACAATGCATCGATGTGCTCGGTCCGGAGACTGCGACATCGTGCAAGGATTTCGACGCTCTCAGGAATGCACTGGAAACATACTATAAATCGGGATCCACGGGACACTTGGCACATGTAAAAAGAATGCATGAGATTGAAAAGGAGGAATTTGAAAGAGTCGTCGAACACATCCGCGCGATTTTTTCGGGGAAGCCGCTTGAAGCGGAACCGGGGAAACCCGCCGTCTTCCCCCGCTCGCGATTCGCAGAGTGCATCAAACGTCCGTATCTGGGTGAAAACATGCCGCCGCTGCCTAGCGACGCCGAACAGGAGATGGCAAATCCCGACACGATGAAAATTGTTCAACAAGCGCAAAGAACGTTGGGCACTGCCGTGAAGCCATTGCTCTTCGATATGCCGGACACGGGCATGGACCATTGGATCTACTTTCAGCATTTAAGGCGCGAGCTGGCAGTGGCCCTTAAGGAGATGGAAGTGGCGATCAAGGGCATCGCACCTGCATACATGGAACATACGCGAAACGAGTGGCTGCAGGCTCTCGATACGATGGAGGAAGAGGCGCGGGACGGGTACGATATCTCCGATCATCCCGATCGATGGACGACGGACAAGGCTCTCGTCTTCCGCAGTACAATCCTCCATAAATTCAAAGAATATGTCCTCCAAAGTACAACTGATGTTGCCATAGAAGAGGCACTATCTTCATGGCAGGACAAACATTCACACCTGATCGATACATGCAAAGCGGCATTTTCAACTTGGATGCAGGATTATGGCAATTGGCTGTTTAATTTCCTGCCCATACTGGCGTCCCGTGAAGATATTACAAAAAACGCGGAAAAGATCCGGAATGGATTGGAACAGACTCGTGATCAGCTTGCCGCTCCTCCATGTGAGGTATCCCTCCCGGCCGTGGCTCAACTTTTTTTTGACATGTATCTATCAATGATTGATCAGGCAAAAGAAAAACTTGTAACCTACTTCGACGCCGGGGGCAACACGGGTGACTACGCGAAGGCGTGGTTGCCGGAGTATGTAAAAGCAGATGAAACAGTCTCTCAATCACTGAAAGGATTTGATCGAATATGCACAAAGGCAGAAGAAACGGAGATCAGTGCGGGTTCGTTTCAAAACATCAGAGGTATCCTGAAGTTCATTCGCTGGATGGAAGTGTTCGATGATGCACAGAAGAAAGATGTACTTTGCGCTGAACGAAAGTATGTAGGACCAACGACTGCGACGGCAGTGTGGGCGCCGGGGATTGCAATGCTTGACCCGGGGCATACGGACGCTCAGAAAATTGACGGGACGATGGTATACATGAACGAAACTGATCCGAAACAGAGATCGATAACAATCTCGATGACCATGCGACCATTCACCATGGAATGGGCGGGCGTCCGATTTATTAACAGAGGTTCACGGCTCGCACAGCACATCGGCGGTGTTATTGATTTTGGAAAAGCAACGTCGGCAGAGAAACAAGATGCCGACGTTCGTGCCGTCGCGTCCATGATACTCGCCGCGGAAGCGCTTTCCAATAAGCGCCTTCAGGCGAAAGCAAAAGAATTGATGACAAAAAATGGCATCGATTCGAAGATAGGGCTCAATGCATTTGCCCGTGATAGAAAAGACGAACTCCTGGCCATGCTCAAAGAATTAGATTCAGTCATCACAACCGAACCGCCGCGAAGCGAAGACGAGGTACGAATTCGCTTCCGTGTGTACGAAGGCGTACTGCTTTTGGCTACGACGATAAAGGAACCCGCGGCCGGGAAAGAATTCGAAAATGTCATGCAGGAATCCGCCTCAACGGAAATGGGAAGACTGCGTCGGGACGGCTTCATCACCGGGCCGGGGGCGCGGAATATGGAGAAAAAAGAAAAAGAGCAAACACGAATTGTGAAAGCAGAAGAGGTACATACTGCGATTACAACCTTGCTTGCTAAAATAAAGCAGAAAGGAGAGCAGAAATTTTCCGATGAGAAAGAGAAAAGTGAATTTTTGAAACGTCATCAAATTTGGTGCAGTGTTCTGTCTTTGAGCATGACTATTGCTGCACCCAAAGATAAAGATCTGAAAACGACTCTCGACCTGATGCCATTGAAACATTCAGTAACGCATGCCTGTTCCGGCAGAGCCGACGACGCAATAGATGATTTCCTGAAATCTGCACTCGATACAGAAATGCAGACCTACATTAGGGCCTGGGAAAATTGCCTCATGGAACCCGTTATGAAGACAAATGAGCAAAAGACAGTAACCAAATATGAAGTCTTTCAGGAGCTCGACACATTAACCCAAAAAATGCTCGCACAGGGCACTGAAGCCGGCGAGGAGGGCATGGCAATGGCGATTGAGTCAGATCTTGTTTTTAAATGCCCCGACATTATCCGCTCATCAAAGGATCTCGCGGCATTTCGCAGCCGTCTGAACATCTTTGAAGCACAACGGGCGAGTGGAGCACTAAAAAGCCAGGCGATGGGTGCCTGGATCGATGGCATAAAAAAAATGATGGCTAATCTCGAAAGCAAACTTGCCAAACCCTCCATTACGAAAGTGCGCGCTAACGAGGTAGTCACGGCCCTCGGGGGCAATTGGCAGCCTCCGCCGCATCTGCGGGGTAGTCAGGCCGACATGGATTTCGCCATGGTGGAACGGTCCCTGCGTTCGTACGAGGCCGCCGTCTGGAAGAAGATGCCCGTGAGTCTCACGGATCGCTCGCGCGTACGCAACGATAACACACTCATTCTGGGTGCGATCGGCCGCGGTGAACGCGCACTCAGCCACCGCTCGGCCGCATGGAAAGAATACTTCGACGTGCAGCGCGACACGTATACGCGCGGCGGAGAAATGATCGATGCCGAAATGATCGCGGCCGGCGTGGAAGAGAGCGGAGCCGCAATGCCCGACGTGAAAGAGCGCCACTTCCATTTGGACGAGCTGATCCTGATCCTGCAACAAGGCATCGAACGTGCGGCGCTGTGGATCGGCTCCGAACTGCGGGACCTGAAGGAAACCCGTCCGACGATCGACAGACAAAAGAGAGTGAAGGAACGCGAAGCGGCCGTGCAGGTGTGCGTGGATTTCTGCAACGGCGTGGTGGCCGACGCGTCGAAGAGCGACTGGTCGCTCACCTACAAACGGTCCTCGGACTGGGTGAAACCGCAAGTGATGATCAAACAAGAGTTGCAGAACATGAAGCTCAAACGGGGCAGCGTGCTGGATGAGGCCACGCTCAAAAAGGTGCGCGATGCGCTGGTGCGCGAGATGGACAAGGCATTCGGCGTGCTGGATGACTGGCTGAAGTCACCGGCGCAACACAGGCCGACGAACCGGTGGATCGTCCCCCTTCCGGCAACCGTATTTGTCAAACACGTGCAGGATTTTTGCGCAGAGCAGGTCCGGGAACTCGAGTCCAACCCCAATTCCGTCTTACAGAAACTGGTGACGCACCTGAAGCCCGCGGCGCTACAGGTGATGCAGGGGAAGGAAGAAATTCGCACCGTTCTGGAACTGGATGAAATCTACAATGCCATCGACGCAGAACTTGCGGAAGCGGGATGCAGATGGCCGAACATGGAATCGGGCGCGACGCAGCTACAGGAAATCAAGAGCAGTTACCTCGATCGGTTCTCGCTGGCAAGCAGCGAATACCGTGGGACACTCGCACCGAAAGCCGAGATGGCGGCGCTGCTCGGTGCATTGCATGAACCGTTCGCATTGCAAGGGGCCGATGCAGATGCATTCAATGAGGCGGAAACCGCGCACGGATCCGCGATGCAGGACTACCGGGCCGCGCTGGAACGATTCACCACGGGGCTGTACACCGCCATTGATCGCCTGCCGGATTCGGTGAACTCGGTTGAAGCCATCCGGATCGTGATCATCGCGCAGCGGGGATTTATGCTGGTACTCGACGCTTTCGAGAGTCATCCCGAACTGCCACTGCAGCCCGTCCTTGATCTGTTCGATGACCGTGTTTCCTCGGTGACCACGAACGTACTTTCGAAGTACGGCCACGCAGTGAATGAGAATCTGAACACCGTAACGAACATCACCACGGGCGTCACGACCATTCTTGCAACGGGCGCGAAGCAATTGCAGGACGCATTCGGCGATGCGCTCCCCGAAGGGCCGCAACCGGTGAATCGGGACGACGTGTGGGAGGGTTTTGAACAGGCGTACGCGGGCTGCGCGACGGCACTCCACGGCGACGCCATCGACCCTGAGGAAGTCGCACAAGACGGCTTCATTTTGGACGTCCGCGAAAATTTCTACAAGGTATGCCCGGAAACGATCCGCGACCCGCGCGATTTCGCGTGGGCAGTGGCGACGCTGGACGGCCATATTGCCTCGCTGGCCATCACGCACCCTGCCAATGCACCCATTGCAGCCGCCGCTGTGAAGCACATGATCACCCACACGAAGAGCATGGCCTCGCAGACGATCGGGAAAGTGGCGGGCATGGAACTGAAACACGATCCCGTCGCATTGATGGATACTTTGGATTTGGAGATGGACCCCGCAAAAATGGTATCGCGCGCGCAGGCTAACAAAGAATTGCAAGATGCTCTCGTGAAAACGCGCGATGTCTGCATTGGACGTTGGAAGATGCGCAAGGGCGCGAAGGCGGTGCGCTATCGCAAAGCTCTCAATGACCTCTTCGGCAAAATACGCCATATACTCGCCAATGCGCCCAACAAGGACAGCCCGTTGTGGTTGCCGAGAATGCTCGCTCTCACCTCCACTGCGTTCAGCGCGCTGAACAATTGGATGACCAACGAAAATGCGTGCGACAAAGCGGACCTTTCGGAGATGCAGCAATTGATCGCCAATAAGATGACCCCCGTCATCGCGACGCTGGCGAAGAGGAATTGGCAAGCCTCCGCATACATGCAACGTCTCTTCCCGCCGCAGGAGAAAGCTCGGGCGGCCAAGGGCGATACCACCGAAGTAGAGGGAAAGACCGCTGTCACCGCCTCCCTGCCCCCTCCTCCGCCCCCTCCTCCCGTTCCCGAAACGGCACTCGAGATTCTCGGCATCAAGCCCGAGACGGCAC
>CAZXIO010000006.1:20626-28755 GCA_964640805.1 uncultured Candidatus Peribacteria bacterium | reverse complement strand
AGCCCATACCGGCTACCCCGTTCCCATTTCTCTTTTGCAACTTCGTACGGAACAGGCGGCGTTTTCTCCGTGTGATCGGATCCGGCGTCCATCCCCACCGCACCACTGATTGCACTCAGAACATTTCCGCCTATCTGCATAAGCCTTGCCCATCCCGTAGCCTCTGCCGGGGATTTCGGCTTCACGGGCCCCTTGCGATCCGCCTCATTGGCGAATGAGGGCCATGCTGGAGTGTTTTTCGGAAGCATTTATTGGGGGGGGAATGTAACTCAACTGCAAGTTTTTTAATTGGGCCTCAAATAATCTTCAGAGAAAGAATGCGTGCAGCCGTTTTATCTACCAACCCAGCAAGACCATTTATTTTCGGTTGTTCTCGCTTGGAAATCTTTAGTTCCAGTTCTGCATTAATCATCTTCATCTGTTGAAACATAGCCAGAAGAATGGGGTCGGACCCATTGGGGCCACCGCTGGGGGAATCCAGGCCAAGGTCATCCATGCTGTCCAGCAAGGAGATTGAGCACTGCTCGTCAGAGGGACCATTTTGTTTGTCTCTTTTAAAAACCAATATACTTTCATCACTGGTTGTTGTTTTGCGCTCAATGCGCGCATACGGGCTGTCCTCCGCACTCCCCGGCTTGATGATAATCCTGTCAATAATATGGGGCTGTTCATTTTTCGGGTCTATATCGTGTGACTTGCTACGAAGATATCGAGCAACACCAACGACATATCCATTGCTGCCGATCTCTACGGAGTGGATTTCATCTATCGAATAGACGAATCTTGGATCCATGCGGTCTGCATCGTTTGCCAATATGATCCTATTGCTGAGCACCTTGCCTGTGATTTTTGAAAGATTCCTTACAACCGCTTCAAATTCTATTTCGACCGCCATTTGTTCCGGAGATTTCTCTGGAGTGACTTCTATCTTTGATGGGGGAATATATTTAGTATTATAGAGATATTAATAATTATTGTCAAATCTTGCCCAAAACCCTATTCCTCCTGCATTCTGAGCGGCATGATCAAATGTAGGTATTTGTCATTCCCGGGCAGCGTGAACACCGCCGGATGCTGGCTGTCGGCCATGCTCATTTCGATCGTTTCGGCATCGATGTGATTCAAAAAGTCGAGTAGGTACGAGGAGCTGAGCGCGATTTTGTTCTCTTTCCCTTTCATCTCAGCCGCCAGCATCGCCTCGTCGCGACCGGCCTGGGTTTGGGGCGTGAAGATGCGCGACTCTCCCTCTTTGAAGTGCAGGGTGAGGTTGTTATTCACTTCCTTGGCGAAATAATGCATGCGTTTCACCGCAGGGAGGAAATCGACAAGTGAAAGTTGGATGGTGGTGCCGGCCTCTTTGGGGATGATCTGCTTGTAGTTGGGGAATTTTCCGTCGATCAGGCGCGAGAGGAGTTTGGTGGCACCCACAGTCACCTCGATTTGCTGCCGCCCGAGCGTGATGGAGATTTCCGCACTCTTTTCTTTTTCTTCCTTCTTTGCTTTCTTGCCGTCACCCTTCATGCCCGCGAGGATCACTTTCAGTTCATCCAGCACCTTCACCGGCACGATGCAGGAAATTTCACCTTCGTTTTTCTCCATGGGGATCGAGTATTCCGACAGACGATAACTGTCGGTGGCTGCAAGAGTGAGTGATTTCCCTTGTGTATAGACATACACACCCGAAAGAACCGGGCGCAGTGTCGTTCTGGCTGATGCGAAGGTAACAAGGTGCAGCGCGTGGAGGAGGGGCTCCGCCCCCACCAAAAACTCCATCTGCTTCTCGATAGCCGCGATTGTGGGGTATTCACTGGCCGCCTCCCCCGCAATACTCGCCTTTGCCCGCTTCGACGTGCACTTCACCTGCGTTCCCTCATACACTTCGATCACTACCTCAGGATCGGTATTGAATTGGATGAAGTTAAGAATGGCTTTTGCTGGCACTGTTACGCGTCCCTCACTCTCCACCGTCGCCCCGAAACTTGTAATAATACTCAATTCCAAATCCGTTGCGCTCACGGTGCAGATACCACCTTTCACCTCCATTAATACATTCCCCAAAATTGGCAGAGCTTGCTGCCCGCCGATTGCACGGCTTACAAGTTGGAGTGCCTGAAGAAAATTTTGCGTTGTGCAGGAGAATTTCATGCTCTTATAAGAAGGAAGAAAAGGAATATACCTAATTCATCATCATCATACTACCTATTCATCTATCCACATTACTTTATGAAGTATGTGGAGAACCCCTAACAAAATTGGCGTAGGCCCGCGAATTGAAGCCATAGAGGGGTTTTTTGAATACAATGATTGTGTGGCGGGGATGTGGATAGCTCGTGGATAAGCCTAAGTCTGACAGCAGAAATGGCGAAGGGCATTGTGGATAGTGTCTGCGGCGCTGTGCCGAGGCCGGCGCTCACTTTTTCCACATGCGTGTGGATAACTTTTTTCGCTCATCCATACTCGGCACACGCATCTTATTCGGCCGGATCTGCATAACACCTTCTTTCACATTCACAAAGCTTCCGGCGGGGACATCGTGTTTGAGAATGGCGCAGTCGCTGACAAAGGTCCCCGCCCCGACCTTTATGCCGGGGTAGCCGGCAACCTGCACGCTGAACCGGCAATCATCGCCGACGATCATCCCCAGCTTGGTGAGTCCCGTTCCGAGCGCCTGTTGAGGCGCCCCAACGGCTGAAAATATTTCCTGTTCATCCAGGCGGAGATTCCCGGTCGTACTGCACGCGCCGAAACTGACGTTCCGTCCGATGATGCTGTCGCCCAGATACGTCATATGCGTCCACACGGGGCCGGCCAGAATCGATCCTTTGATTTCAGAGTTGTATCCCACAACGCATCCTGCGCCGATGCTCGAGCCGCGG
Organism: uncultured Candidatus Peribacteria bacterium; assembly: GCA_964640805.1. GTDB lineage: Bacteria > Patescibacteriota > Gracilibacteria > Peribacterales > Peribacteraceae > CAYTEH01. The sequence continues at coordinate 25,879 of CAZXIO010000006.1, read as the reverse complement.
ACGAAAGCATTGTTGCCGATCACGGAACCGTCCCCGATGAAGCACGGGCCGACCACGCTCGCATGCGGGAGGATGCGGACGTTTTTGCCGATGACCACATTGCCTTCCACAATCGCTGTCTTGTGGATCGACGCGGATTTGTCTATGAATGGCTTCTGAATGCCACTGAGGAGTGTTTCGAGCAATGGGAGAAGATGCCACGGATACTTCACCGCCTGCCATGGGCCGCCATAGGGGACCGGACGGTAGTTGCCACTTCGCAGGAGCCCCCCGAGAGCCAGCTCATATCCGTCATCGGCACTCTGCAGTGTCGCCCTGAGCGCCTTCAGGAGCAAGGACGCATCGCGGTGCAGATGCGCGACGATGTTCACGAGGTTCCCCGGTTCCTTGCCGGGCTTGGGCTTCTCGATGATGTACGCAATGCGCCCCGCCTTCACCGTCAAATACCCCCCCGGGAAGTATCGTTTCACTTTCGCGGCGAGGATCGCTCCGTCCACCTCCTTCCTTTCCATTGTTTTTTTCAGAGCGCCGTACGCGGAGGGATCGATGAAGTCATTGCCCGAGACGATCAGTACGGGTTCTTTTTTGCAGAAAGGGAGCGCGGGGAGCAGCGCGCGGTGCATGCCGAGCTGATCGCCCTTCTGCACGATAATCTTCAGTTTCGGGAAGATTTTTTTGAGTGCGGAGCGGTTCTCGGGGCTCACAACAAGAATGACGTCGCGGAACCCGGCCGTCGCCAGCCGATCTATCTGATGTTCCGCAAGCGTCTTCCCGCAGATGGGGAAAAGCGGCTTCTCGCTTAAAGGCCAGAACCGCCGCGACTTGCCGGCGAGGATCAAAATGACCTTCATGGTTCTATTGTAGCGGAAAACTACTTCTTACGGGCCTTCTGCTGATGTGAACCTACGGCCTCTTTCCAGCTTTCAAATTCCTCGAAGGATATACAAACAGCCTTGGGTACGCCCTTATGGACGATTACTACGTGATCTCCCGGGCGCCCGGCTTTATGAACAATGGAATAGAAGTTCTTTCGTGCCTGCGACGCGGTCATGTACTTTTTCATGCGTCCATTGAAGCGTACGTCATCACGGTCGTCAATGCGTACGCTATGGAAATGTGAGGGAAACGGTCCCTTCATCCTTCGTCACTCTCACAGAGATGCCAAAATGCTCGTACCGAAGCAGGACGTCCGGATGCGGATGCTTGTACGAATTATCTTTCCCGGCTGAGATCACGGCCAGATCGGGATCAACCGCCAGCAGGAATCCCGTCGAGGATGACGTTCTGCTCCCATGATGGGGGACTTTGAGCACGTCCGCACGCATTACTTGCTTCGATTCAATAATCGATTCTTCGGCTGCACGCTCAATATCAGCCGAAAAAAAGACGGCATAATCACGAAAGAGCGCGCGGAGCACAATTGCCGTGTTATTCGTATCCTTGATTTCTTTCCCGAGCATCCCCGGTGGCGGCCAGAGGATATCAAGTTTCAGCCCGTCACCCATATCGATGTCTTTTGCAGGGTCAGCCAAAAAAACGGGAATGTGACGGGCCTTGATGAGCGCGAGAATCTCTTCATATCGCACGCTTTTCTTTTTCACGCCCGTCATGAGCACGCGTTCCACATCATATCGTCTGAGTATCTGCGGAAGCGCCGCAATGTGATCAAGGTCCGGATGTGTGAGTACAAGCAGCTCAATCTTCCGGTCCAAAAACGGCATCAATCTTCCCAAGTGTCCGACGGTCGCATCACCCGGTCCGCCATCAATCACGATCTGCTTGCCCGACGGACTCACGATCAGGCTGGAATCCCCCTGACCGACGTCCAGAAAGTACACATGCAGATGCCCGTCGCCGAGCAGGCTCAGTTCGTGGATGCAGAAGAGGATCAGAATGAGCTCAACTGCAGCGATCGACAGCCATAGCCGTTGATGACCGGGATTTTTCATCAGCGCCCTATGATTTCAGCCGGAAGCTGGCGGCGAAATAGCATCCGGAAATGAATGTTTTAGCGATTGTCATATTTCCTCTACTTTAAGCCAAAACGGGAGGTTTTTCCCTGTCCAAAACCCTCACCTGCCTGCGGGGGAATCCAGCTCACGGGTCCCGGCTCATTGGATTCTCTCTGTTGAGTTGTTTTTTTACCATTCTGACCGATGAAATGTGATAGCTGTCGCCACGGGCGCCCTGCGCCCTGCCTGTACTGCACCTCGGTGATCACCAATTCTTTCCCGTCTTCCTGTGTGGTGACGATCAGTCCGACCGTAGCGGGATCAAGAGCAATACGACGGGCGTTGTCTCTGCCGAGCAGGATGCTGCGGCCCGAGAACTCCACACCCCATGTACGAAAGCACTGTAATTCATCCGTCTCTCCGAACATGACTTTCGCAGCCGCGGGGGGAGCGGGCACCACTTTTGCCGGAACCCGATCGCGATCGGCCTTCCCGAGCGGTTCGCGCTGCGGTCCGTACATGAGCACGCCGATGTATCCGATGTAGAGCAATGCGGTGGCCACGATGGATCCGCAGACAGTGAAGAAAACCGTCTGAGAGGCGGCATACTTCATCCATTCGATGTTCTGCCGCCGTCGATCCGCAAGTTCTTTCTGCATAAGCGCAACACCAGCCTCTTTTTCACCCAGAGATATGCGTCGCAGCATCCCGACTCCGTCGCCAGTCACATAGAGTATCGCGAAACTGACCTTGTCTCCGTTCTGCATCACCACCGTCCATTCGCGCTTGACGGTTTTTCCATGAATCAAGTCTTCGAGCATGATCACCTCGTCTTTTATATCGGGCGCATTCCAGATCTGGCCCCGGTATTTTTCCATGAAAGCCGTATAGAGTTTTTCCTTATCAGCTTCTCCGGGCGGGGCTTGCTCCGCTAGATAAGGGGGTGGTGGGGACTGTTCCTCGGGGGGCATGAGAAGCAATCTATCACCGATCACCACCCATATCGCCCTCCTCCCCAGCCGGACACCCTTTTTTGCTATGGACAGCGCAAAGGTCATGCCGTAGGCTCTGCTACGGAATGACTTTGAGCTTCCGACACCTGACGTCCACCAAGCAGCTCTCCCGAGCCGATGCGGACGCCATTTTGGCGGAGGCGGAAAAGATGGAGAAGATTTTAAAGAACGGCGGCAGCGATCTCCTGAAGGGAAAAGTGCTCGCCGCGCTTTTTTATGAGCCCTCTACCCGCACACGACTCAGCTTCGAGTCCGCGATGCATCGCCTCGGCGGTTCGGTGATCACTGCCGAAGGAATCCAGTTCAGTTCCATGTACAAAGGCGAGACGATCGAAGACACAATGATGATGGTGGGGGGGTACGCCGACATCATCGCGATGCGGCATCCGAAACAGGGTAGTGCGGATCAAGCCGCAAGCGTGTGCCCCGTTCCTTTCATCAACGCCGGCGACGGCCCCGGGCAGCACCCCACGCAGGCGCTGCTGGACCTCTACACCATCAAGAAAGAGCGCAAAAAACTCGATGGCATTCACATCACGATGGTTGGAGATTTGCGCTATGGACGGACCGTTCACTCGCTTAGTTTTCTCCTCGGCCTCTACGATAATGTCCGATTCACCCTCGTGGCGCCACCGGAACTCACAATGCCCGAGAAGGTGACGAACTTCTTTAAAGAGAAGGGGATCAAATTCACGGAAACCGACGACATCAAGGCCGGACTCAATGCGGACGTCGTCTACATGACCCGTGTCCAACAAGAGCGCTTCGCCGATCACTCGGAATACGAGCGCCTGAAGCTCAAATACATCATGACGGCTGCGATGGCGCGCGCGACGAAGGCGATCATCATGCACCCGCTCCCGAGAGTCGGCGAAATCGCAACCGAAGTCGACGTGCTCCAAAACGCCGCCTACTTCCGCCAGGCGCATAACGGCGTGCCCGTGCGGATGGCGCTGCTGGCGATGCTTCTGGGAGTGAAGTGATCCCTTGTATGCTCCGTTTCAGCAGCTAATGATCTGCTGCGCGCGCCATTACTGCGTCCTGAGCAGTCCCTCGTACGCCGTGCTCTGCGAGACGGTCGGCGCATGTTCCTCGTACGCTCGTCGCTCCGCGACGAGCTACTCGGAATGACATGCTCCTTTATTCAGTCACGCCTCGATACGCTCAGCGCTTCGCACTGAGCTACTCGGCGAAGGTCGGCGCAAAATGATCAGAGGTAGAGAACATTGAGGCCATTGTTTTTATAGATGGTCTGTCATTCCGAGTAGTTCACGGCGCCCGCCTGCCGGATGGGCAGGGAGCCGTGAACGTACGAGGAACCTCATCGATTCGCAGGCAAATCCATGTTGAGCGTTGAATTTGCGTTTAAATCTTTTCGGGAACTTCTTCTTCGAAAACAACTTCAGCAATCTCTCATCTCCCGCAATCAACGTCTCTTTCTTCTTACGACTCCACGCCTTTACCACTGTTTCCGCATGAATCGCATCCCACACATTGCAAAATGCCATGGAGTACACAAGTGTTAGCGGCCGGCGCTTATATGTATAACAGTCTTCGTTCAGGCCTCTTGTGTGCTCCTCCAGTCTGCGTTGCAGACTGTTCGTCATGCCGACGTAATAACTTCCGTCAGCACACCTGAGCATGTACATGCAGTAATCACGCATGGCATTACCGTATCGGCGACCTCAATGTGATTGCAGGCCATTTTTGACGGAAAATTGTGACGAGCATGACTTTTGATTTAATGGAAGCCACAAAATCAGTTCTTTGCGACAGGAAACCTACCCCCAGATACAATCGATTTGCCACATGTCCTCTCTATTCATCCAAAATGGCATAATCATCCGCGCCGAGGGCGAAGAGAAGGCAAATATCCTTATCAAAAATGGAGTGATCGAAGAGATCGGCGCCACAAGCATCCCTTCCGACTCAATTGAGGTTATCGATGCAACAGGCCTCCTCATCTTCCCCGGCCTGATCGATTGCCACGTCCACTTCCGCGAACCCGGCCTGACGCACAAAGAGACGATGGCGACCGGCATGGAATCGGCGCGCGCGGGTGGGGTCACGACTGTCTGTGAAATGCCCAATACAATTCCGCCGACGGTGACGGTCGACGCACTGAAAGAAAAAGTACGACTTGCTGCCAAAAAAGATATCAGATTTTTTTTCGGAGTCACCGAACTCAGGCATCTCGACGAGCTCAAAAAACTTTTCACGGATTCGGCACTCGTATCACTGCGTCAACGATGCGCGGGAGTGAAACTCTACCTCGATCACTCGACGGG
>CAZXIO010000006.1:0-20526 GCA_964640805.1 uncultured Candidatus Peribacteria bacterium | reverse complement strand
ATCGTCCGCCGGAATCGGAAGCAAAATCGATCGAGTACGCCATCGGCCTCGCAAAAAAATACGGGACGAAATTCCACGTCGCACATCTTTCGACGAAGCAAGGAGTTGAACTCGTCCGCGCTGCAAAGAAATCAAAACTTTCCGTCACATGCGAAGTCGCGCCGCATCATCTCTTCCTCACGGTCGATGATTACGCGGTTCTTGGAACGCTAGCAAAAATGAATCCGCCTCTGCGCACACGCGAACATCAGGAGGCGTTGTGGGAAGGAATCGCGGACGGGACGGTCGACTGCATCTCGACCGATCACGCACCGCACACGCTCGAAGAAAAAAATTCAGATGAGCCGCTCAAGGCACCGAGCGGGGTTCCGGGAGTGGAGACGATGCTGCCCTTACTTTTGAGCGCTGCATCAGAGCACTGGCCACGCCCCCATTCCCCAATCACTATTCCCTATTCCCTAATCGTCCGTCTCTGCTTTGAAAATCCGAACCACATCTTCAATCTCGGCAAACAGGGGATAGTGGAAGGCGCATCAGCTGACTTGGTTCTCATCGACCCAAAAGCCGGATGGACGATCCAAGGCAAAAAACTGCACAGCAAGTGCAGATGGAGTCCATACGAAGGATGGGCTGTGACGGGAGTGGTGAAGAATGTCATAACATACTAATTACGCTGTTTGCTCAATAGGGCGGATTCGGTTTTTCTGCTATAATTTCTTGATTCCTCGCTTAAAACACACATGCAGCAAACCGTGTACCTTCGGCCTGAGGAAATAGTCCTGTTTGAAAAAATAGACCCCGCCATTCGCCGGGGGTGGATTGTGACGCGTGAGGAGCAAACGTACGACGATAAAGAGAAAAACAGGCAAGCACGGTGGCGACTCCTCAACCGCGACCGGAAGAAAATGCGCGAGCTTCGCCGCATCGCGGTGGAAAGCATCCCCCCCAAAGAAACCGATCCGCTCGATCTTTCGGCGGTTCCCCACGAGCAACTGCTCGACGTGATTTTCACCATGGGTCCCGATGCGCTCACTGAGTTCGTCCTAAGCACGGTGGCACAGATACGGACCCCGGAAGATATGCAGGCCTTTGCGGAAATCACGCGACTTCGAAACAGTCTTTTTTCTTCGCTCAACAATGTCCCCGCGTGAAGCTCCATCCGGCGGCTCGGCGTCGCGGGCGCGCGAAGCGCTCGTGCAGGGCGCGCGGCTATCGCGGCGCGATGTGCAGCGGATGAGTTCCGATGATTTGCACGATGCGCTCGATGAACATGCGGATGTGCTTACGGAACGTCGGTACGATCTGGACGATTTGCACGAGGACATCGATCTGGACATCAGTACGTCCCGATCGAGGGACGATTATCGCGACAGAAACAGGGACGGAGGCGTGGGGCTGGGAACCGTGCTCGGGGTCGGCGCCGCCGGATACGTCGCTTGGAGCTTTCGTCACTACATCATCGGATACCTGCACCGCTTCCTTTCGCGCACGCCGCAGGGGCAGCTGGAGCGGAGCATGGCGATCGATCGTTTTCAGCTGCAGCCGCGTCCGATATTGCCACCCGCCCTGCGCCCCAATCCCAATATCAATCCCGATTCGGACGACAGATTCTAAAACACCCCCCGGTTTTCCCGTCACTCAAACACCCATGCCCGACGCAATCAACACCGCGCTCGAACGCATCACCAAAATGACCGGTAACGTGGAGGGAGGACCGAATCTGGAAGAAATCGCGCGCCAGCGTCGTGACGTCCCCTACTACGAGTACCTGCAGCGGCAATTTGTAAACGGTCACGACGGCATTCTCAGCACCCTCCGCGGCGGTGCGTGGGCGAATGCGGCGAACATTGAAGAAGAAAACAAATACATCAGCGATAACGCCGAGGCCCGGCGCGTCATTCATCGCAATGCCATGGAGCGTATCCGTCTCTCGGAGCAGCTCATGATCAGCCAAAACCTGCCCAACCGCGAACTGCTCAGAGACCAGCTTCAGCAGGCGATCGTGCTCCTCGATGAACTCCTCACGGCCGAAGAGTACCGCATGGTCGTGATGCAGGAATTCCTGCGCAACGTTCGTGACGTGGTGGCACAGCTTCGCCTCCTTCCCCAGGGTGAGGCGCGCGATGCCTTCTTCAAACAAAACCTCACCGGCGCCAACAACGTTCTCCTTCGTCTCCAAAACCAGATCTCCGACATGGACGAGACGTTGCGTCTTACCACAACCATATACAGCCTCAACCAGACGCTCGCGGCGCGAGCCACGGAATTCACGGAGCCCGGCAGAGCTTCACGTCTGAAAGTCCTCAATGACATGCAGACGCGTCTTTCCGAAACACGCGATGCTCGTCGTAAGCGGCTCCAGCCGCCACCTCCGACCGATATCAATTACGCCCACCTCGATGCCGCCATCGCGGCCATCCAGGCCCATCGAACGGCAGTCGAGGCCTACGGCAAAGACGCGTCGGAGGTGAACCGAAAAACCTTCGAAGCCACCAGAGACGCGCTCGTCACAGCCCTCGAAACGTGCCGCGTCCCGCTGGAGTTCCATCTGAGCCGTATCCCGAACGATTCCCTCGTCTACCTGCAGGTCCCCACCAGTCGCCCCCTCATCCCGGGCGCTCAGGGCGACACCATCGCCGCGCAGGCATCGCGTCTCCTCGCCTTCATCGAGACAACGGACGTCGATTCACCGCTCAGCATGGCCTTCGTTCCCGATGGTACAGCCAACTCCGTTCCGAACACCGCCGTGGGTTCGCTGCTCCTCGGCATCCAGATCGCCCGTCACCGCGACATCGCACGTCGCCAGCGCGTCCTCATCACTCCGCGCGACATCACCGAAGAAGCCGTCAAACAAGTCAGTGCGTTGGAAGACGAGCGTATCGCACTCCTCAATGGCTTTTTCGTAAGCAGCGATGACCTCTCGAACCGCAACTTCAACATCCAGCGCCTCCTGAGCGAAGGCCGTCACATCGGTGCCGACTTCGAGTTCATGGACGCAAACGAGATCGCGGCGATGCGCCGCACCCGCCGCTACCTTCAGACGGATGCGGCCGCGCGTGAACGCTTCCGCGTGATCGGGAGGGAAATTCATGTGCAAGGCCGCACGACTCTTGGAGTGACCCCCGCAGGCCGCCAGCTTCTTGTGAAGGCACTCAGAGATATCTCGGAACCGGCGGCGAAACTTCCCGGGAACAACGGTCTTCCGGGCTACGTGGTCCCCGACTCATTGGCCAATCTCGACAACGGAGGCCCCAATGGCTTCTCTCCTGCGCGCATTCTGAGTCTCCTCGGCATCGTAACGGCTTGGACGCCGAACTGGATGCTCAACCGGACGACCGACATCCGCCTTTTCACGCCTGATGAACTCACCAAACTCACCGTCACGGGCACCTACCTCCGCTCTCCCGCCGGCACCGTTACCCACCATGCCCTCCAGCGTCTTGTCTTCGATCTCCATCGGGCGGCGAATCCCGAAGAAAGAACCAAGCGCCTCCAGGAAATTCGCGCCCTCATCCAGGGGGTCAATGCACCCAACGCTTTCCGTTTCGCCGATACCGACCGGGGCGAGAACGAGGAGATGGCCATCGTCGCCGTTCTCGAAATCCTCGATGTGAGCAACGCCATCATGTTCCGCTACCGCCATACCGATATCTACCGGGCCCACATCCTCGAAGCCCGCCGCACGAACCTGCGCAACATGCGCCGCTACATGCGCGAGTGGCGCGAGCAGGTCCGGAAGAACGGCCTCAATTTCAACGCCGACGCCCTGGCTCAGCACCTTCTTACCATGCGCACCCTCGATGGCTTTCAGGCCATAACGACGCGGATCACCCCCGAGCTCAGCGGCCTGGAGCAGGATCTTGCTCACTCCCCCCTGCGCGTGGGATGGGATCCCGTCTTGCCAAGCTGGCTGGCGAACCGCGGGGCCGATGATGTCTTCTGGGCTCAGAACGTTCTGCCATCGGGCCTCCTCAGCCGCGTCTCGGGAGGCCACTGGGGCTACAACGCTTCCCAGGCCCGCATCGACGGCCACATCGGCATTCCGTTCTTCGGGAATCCCGGAATTCTCACGGCACATCCTTCCCTCATGCGGTTCATCGGAGCCGCTCTCATTCCTCCCGCGGATCTGGGTCTCACGACCGCCGAACAGGTCAGAGAGTGGAGAGAGAAAGAGGTGAAGCGTCTCCAGGAAATCGCCCGCGGAGACGGAGCCGGAACCGAAGCTCGCAAGAAAGCGAGCGCGGCTCTCCAGGCGGCCCTCGAGGTACACTTCAACGACCGAACCCGTTTCGCCGAGAGCGTCATTGCCATCAACAATCAGTTCAACCCACGCATCGTCGGCGCTTCCTGCAGACTCGATGCTCTGCTCGGCGTTCGAGAAGCGCTCCTGCGTGTTCCCGAGCAGGCCCCCGGCGGTCCGCCGCCTCCCGCAAGCAACATCTGGCGTCCCGACGACCTGATCACCACCCGCACCTCCCGCCAACCTGCGTGGTGGACGGGCATTCCCCCGAATCTTGCGGAAGATGATCAGGCGCGCGAAAAACAGATCGAAGCCTGGCGCAACAGCCTTGCAGGAAACATGGCAAAAGATGAGGCCCACGTGAAAGATCCCGCCAATGCCGAAGGTATCCGCAAGCGCGAGGAAGCGAAGTGGGTCTACGATGAACTCGAACGTCTCGCGGGGCTGGAACAAACAGCGTTCCTCACCGCCAAGCGCGAGTACACGATGGAACTCAGCCAGAATTTCCGTGCACACATCAACATCGCCATGATGCGGTTCACACGGGGCAACATTGCGGCCAATGACTGGATGCTGCTCGGAATGATTGGAGTGGAGGGTGTCGCCACACTTGCAACGCTGTGGTATTTGGGGGGAGCAGGAGGTATCCGGTCGATGCCCGGGTGGGGCCGCCCCTTGCGACCGCTGAATAATCCGAATAGTGGATTTTTCCAGGGCCTCATCAACGCGCCCGGCCGCATGGCGAATTCACTCACGCGGCCTTTCGTTGGTGCGTATGACTGGCTGCGGCCGGGTCGTGTAACAATCGACGCTGTCCAGGCACAGCAACGCGTGAAAGATGCAGGCGTCATCCAGGGGAGACTTCTGACGTACATGAGAATGTTCCGCAGAGTTCCGACATTGTGCGCCGCCGAGGAGGCCGCAATGTTTCAATATGAAGTGCGGCTTGCATTCCAGCAGTTGAGTAATTTGGAGGCGGGGCTGCAAGAAGGATCGGCTGAATTGCAACAACTGCGGTTCATCCGGGCCACCCTCACCCAGCGTTATCTACGCAGCCTGATCAGAATTTATGCCGGGGACAATGCCGCGCTGGCAGCACAACTGCAAGCGTTGATGCGCGGAGGTGCACTGACTCCGGAAGTAGAAGCGGCGGTCTGGGCCGCACACAGAGCAGGGAGCGTTGCCGAGAAAAATAGGATTCTGCGCGCCGCCGGCGTGCCCGTTGAAATCATTCATATGCTCTTGGATGGCGGAGCGTGCGGTGAGCGCGTTCTTGTGAACGGCGTGAGTGCAAATGTCATCCAACGACTCCCGGGCTTCGCACAATCGCCGTTCCTGCAGAGGCTCGCCGGGCTCGCCGGCTCCACGGCCAATGCCGAACGTGCGGCGGCCCTGGCGGTCGTATCACGGCACCCGCAACTCATGGCTTCATTGGCGGAATGGGAAGGGCCCGCATTCACACGGGCGATCCAACTCTTGGGTCAGTCCGAAATGGCCGGGTTAAATACGTCTCGGCTCAATGCGGAGACGGCAAGCAGACTGGTCCGCTTCCTCGCTGAGGGCGGAACGAACGAGATCCGTGCATTCATCAATCTTGCAGATAGAACAAAAGAACTCGCGATACGGCTGCACCCCGCGGAGCTCACGCGGCTGCTTGGGGCGTGCAACGAATCGGCCCATATCCGCGTAGCACTCGCCACCATCCAAGATGTGATAGCCCTCGGGCGTTTCTCGCGTCACGCACAAGTCCTCACTGCCGCCGAAATGGGGACACTCAGCGCTGCACGCGCGGCGCGATTGGTGGAAATCCTCTCGGGCGCCGAAGCGGCGCAATTCGTCACCCGCCTGGAAACGCTGGGAGGGCACGCCGAACGCACAGCGTTTATCAACTCGATGACACGTCCACGGCTGGGAGTGGCGCAAGGCGCGTTCGCGACCATTGCGGTTGCGGGGGAACTCTTCATTCTTGGAACCGATATCCATCAGCACATGCAGGAGGTGGAAGCGCGTCGGACATGTGTCGATAGCATGCGACGTCTTTTGATGCCCGAGCGCCCGGCGCCACAACCCGGGCAACCCGCGTTACGCCCGCACCCATTCACGGAAGGAACGGCGGGGAACGGCGACATCATCTTCACGCATACATTAACAGGCACAACGATCAACGTGAGCTTGCTCATCCGCGAAGCGTCGGCCCGCATGGGCACGAATTGGATGCGGTACGCCACAGATGGTATTGCGTTCATCGGTGCGGTCTGCGGTTTTATCCCCGTGTGGGGATGGGCGGTGACGATCGGCACCTTCATCATCACAACTCCGATGCGCCAAGGCCTCAACGATGATGATGCTCAGCGGTATGCCGAACTCTATGCTGATCTCCCCCCCGCCTTTCTCGCCTTCGTGCCGAGCACAGTCTTCTTCGGCGCAAACCGTGCGAACTTTCAAATGTTCCTACAAATGCGCGAGGCGCACGACAGAATACGCAGGACGGATTTGGAATTTGGGGATTTTAGAGACTGGATTACAGGCCCTGCAATAGATGCGACGTTCGGTCCGCTCATGCGCCTTCGCGACGGCATGGCGGGCCTGGGGGGAAATAACAAAGAACGAGTCGCGCGCATGCGTGAACTGACGGACGACGGCATGGATCGCGTACTCATGCACTGCTTCACGCAAGAAATCATCCAGCGGCAGAATTTCCCCCTTGATGTGCTTGCAGTCCGCGATGCGAATGGAACAGTCACGCGCCAAGCAGTCGACGTGCTCTGGCAAGATCGCCGGTTCCTCCGTCAAGTCTTCGAACATTTCCTCACCGAGCGCAATGTCATCGAATATGTGATCACCGATACCTGGCAGTCGAAGTTCGACGAGGCGATCACGAATACCGTCCAGTACTACCTCCGTTGCAAATTTATCCAGCAGTTCCGTAACCGCGCGACTGCGCTGGAACCGCACGAGAAAGCCCTGGCACAACTCACGAAGCAACTTACACCGCACTTTGCCGCGGCACCCGTCGGTCGTGGTCTTCTGGAACAGATGACGACGATCCAACACGTCATTACGGCTATCGGGACCGACGCCCCGGCCGCTGCGGGATGGAGGGCATTGGCGGGGTTGGCGCCGACGGCTGCCCTCGGCACTCCTCCGCAAACGTCAGGACTCGTCGAAGTGATCGAGGGCTGGCGTTTGCAGGAAGAAATTATCCCGCTCCTGCGGGCCATTGGCGCCCTTCCGGATGCCGACCGGGGCCATCTCGTCCGCGTTCTTGAGCTTCTCTCTCGCCAGCAGCGTGCGGGGTTGCTCAGAAGTTTCTTGAACCCTGCTTTGCGCCCGGAGATCATCAAAATATGCGCACAGCAAATCCCGGGGTTGCGCACGGCGCGCGCGAGTATGGAGCTGCGGGGACAACGTGATTTCTACGGCAGCAGCTTCATCGGTAGCCGCACGCTTACGATTGCGGACGCATCACAGCTCCTCGCGGCCGATCGCGGAGGATGGATCCATGGTCTTCGTCTTCCCAATCCCGAGGGCGACCGTGCGCTCACAGCAGACGATGTCACATTCAATTATCAGCAGGCGCAAAGCAACCGTCACTTCCTCGCCGATCGCGTGCGCGTCCCGCGCACCGGTCTGCGCGATGCCATGGGGACCATGATCGTTCGTCTCGGCGGACGCCCGATACGCATTGGTCTCTCGGCCGACAGACGGACGTATACTGAAATTACAGATCCGAATCAGCCCGCCATTGCCGGGTGGACCTTGCTCACCAACGGCCGGACGCTCTACTTCATGGAACTCGACGGGCGGGCGTACTGGACCCAGCACGGACATGTGGGATGGGATCGCATCACCGACGGACGAATGATCGAGCAAGCCCAGGCGGCCAACCCCCAAAACCTCATCCTTGGGGCAATGGCACAACGGCTGCTGAACCCCCAAAATCCTGCGGCGGCAATAGAGCAGCAGATCATTGGGAACCCCCAAAACCCCCCCGCCCCGCCACCACCCCCGGACGCCGTTGCAGTAGCCGTGAACCGCGTTGCCAATGGCATTGCGCAGCTGCGCGATAACATGGCAATCGGCGAAAACCCAAATGGCAGCGCGATTCTGGCAGCCGTGCAAATGCGATTACTTGCACGCGGAGCACGCATCCGATTTGAACATGGCTTCACATGGTTCGACGTGCCGGCTTTCCCGCCCAATCAAGCGACAGTTGTTTCCTACGGATGGTTCGGCGGCCGTTTCTATGTCGCGTTGCCAGGCAACGCTGCATGGCAGCGCGTGTCGGCATCCATTACCTGGCCAGCAGGATTGGCAGGGAGGGAACGATTCCAGCAAATTACGGAAAATGTCCGAGACATCGAGCAGGGGCTGGATCCGGAGTACGCGATGACAAATTGGATCACGAATGCCGCCAGCCGCGGCCCGACTGCGCCCCCGAACGTGACGGGCGGATTCGTGGGCATGGAGCCGATCGGACGCATCACCGGCGGACGAGGACGAGCCGGGCAAGAAGAGCCGCCGCCCACCCTCAATGGAGTTCCCCTCGCAAATGAACGAGTAGCGGTCTATCGCCTTTCGGTGCCCTACGTTCCGCGGGGTTCGCGCACTCCATCCGAGAGCGCGGAAATGTTCTGCATGTGGTTCAACGGCCAGGGGTACTACCACGTGCCGCTTCTGCATGGATCGGCCCGAGTCGGCTTCACAGGGTATCGAAACTGGCAACCAATACAAAGTGCCACGTGGGTCGGCTTGCCTCCACTCCTTTCGAATCCGGCCCACCAGTTTGCCTCGATGATCGCAGCGGTCGATGCCGTGCGCGAACGTATTGCCGGCACCATGGATGCCGCCATGCAACGCGGTCGTTCCGATGATCCGTATTTCTACGAAAGTCCCGAGCGGCGAGAAGCACGCTATGCCGCCGCCAGATTCGGCGAACGTGGAGCAAGCGTGTTCACTGCCAGTGCGTCCGATGCACGCTTGCAAGACCTCTTTTTCGGTGATGATCCTGATGCGCCGCAGATATTCAAGGGCCAAGACTTCCCGCAACAGCCTTCGACTGAGCAGTTGGATGTGGTCCATAGCGCGATCGCGTGGATGGACGGGGCCAATATCGGGCGCCGTGATCCGCCCCAACCTGCATTGACGCGCCTCCTGCACCTAAACACATTTACTTACCAGCAACAGGGTGCCCAGTACGAGGCCGTGATGGTCACGTGTGTCGTGAGCCACGATAATCCCCGGTTCCAAGACCTCCACCACATCGTCGGTGTGCGCGAAGTGGGGACGACCGGAGCGTATCAGTTGCTTCCGCGTATCAGCGACGCCGGTAATTTCATTGGCGATCAGATCTTCCGCAAGACGGCAATGGAATTCAACATCAGTATCATGATGGGCCAGAGGGCCGCACGCGAACAGCAGCAGAAGAAAGCCCGCGAAGCAATCGGTGCACGCTTAGACATCAATCAACGCCTCTTCTGCGCGGCGGGGTCGAGCGAACTGGTCTTGATCAGCGATCCCGCAGATCCCGTGGCACGTTTCGCGGGCAGTTTTGTCGTCGACGAACGATTCAACCCCGACCGCCCCCGCATCGATTTCGGGCCCGAGATCGATCAGGCACTCGCAAACATCAGTCCCGGGTGTGAACAGCGGCATATCAAAGCGATGACGGACGTTCTCCGCCGACTCCCATCCCTTCCGCCAATGTTGCCCGCCGAAATGACGCGCAGGGGATTCACCATCGGGGGCACATTCCCGATGCCGCGGTACTACAGCGGCAATCCCAATGAATTGCCACACATCGCACCAATCGCACCGCCTGATGTGTGGTCGGCAATTACTCAATTGACCCCGGGTGCTCCGCCCGAGCGCGTCGCCGCCGCAAACAAAGCGCTCAATGCGATGCCCGCGCCCATTACCCTTGCCTTGCGGCAAGAGGCCGCGGCCCGCGGTTTCGCCATTGCCGGGCAAACACCCGACTTTGGAGCGGGCAGAATCAGGGGAAACATGTCGCCGGAGGAATTACCACATCTTGTTTCGTTGGGTGCCGATATCAACGCCGCCATGCGCAACATGACGCCGGTCAGCTCTCGCGCACACGTCGAAGCCATGACAAAAGCAGTGAACGCTCCCATGTCGCAGAGTGTGCGCGACGCGGTTCGCATCGAACTCAGAGCGCGTGGGTTCATGCTCTCCGGGGGAGAGCTCATCCCGTTTGGTCCCAACCAGCAGAGGACGATGAAACGAATGCAGGAAATACGTGAAGAAATCATCAAACGCGAAGCGCTCATCGAGGAAACAAGAAAGCATGACCGGAATTCCAGCGGCAGATACTTCGCCGCGCAGTTGAATGTGCTGGAGAAGCAACATATCGCGTCTTTGGCTGCAGAGCGGCAAGAAATAGTCGAAATGGTGCTCGCCGCCGGCATTTCATCCGCAAATGAGGACCAAATTTTTTCCATGATCATCCCTACGCCAACTTCCATACGACTCACCGTCGAGAACCTCCAACAAGTGCGGCAATTGATGGGTGACGGCAACAGGACGCCGTACGTCGTCTCGCACTCCCTGGTCCCTCCGCCACGGCCGATTTTCAGCATGTACATGACTACGTTCATCATTCCTCCCGGCGGGCGACCCACCGAATTCCGCATCGGACGTTTGCGCTCGCCATCCGATCCACCGCCCGCTCCCATGAGCCCGGCCGATTGGGAACGCGGCACGGCACAAACAGAACAATCATCATCGGGCTTCTATGAGCTGTCGCCGGGCGAGCGGAAAATGGCCGAAGCATTCGGCAAAGCCATTTTCGGGACCCAACCCACCGATCAAATCCCGCCAGCGTTCGAGGCGGGCATCAATGCGCTGATCGAGTCACGGCTTGCCGGCACGCCCGAAGCCGCCGTACATAATATTTTGCGCGACTTCGGTCTTCTCGAGCCGCGCTCCACTCCCGCTGCGGCTGCCGAGCTCCAGCGTCGCGTGCTGAATGAATATGAAGGCAGCCTTCCCCGAGGCGTTCAGTCTCCACAGACCATAGCCAATCTCCGGTCGATCATTCAGCGCGTCAGTCAGGACTTCGGTCCGGGCGACATCGATGAAACCGCCGCAACCCAAATCGCAGACGATATTTGTGCGCGGCTTCGTGAGCCAATCTTCCCGCCACAACCGGGGACTGGCGGGCAAGATTTCATGCCTCCAGGCGTCGGCATGCCTCCCATGCCCGGTTTTCCGCCAATGGGCCCACAATAAATAACGCATTAAGTAATAATTATTGAATTTGCTCAATGGGTGCAGATCAGTGTTTGTGCTATAATAATACAATTTTCTCGCTTCACACACACAAATGCCCCACGACGCCATCAGCACCTCGCTCGAGCAAATCCAGAAGATGACCCATCATCCGGAGAATCCACGGCAAGGGCCGGATCTCCGGGAAGCCGCCCTCCAGCGTCGCGACATTCCCTACTACGAATACCTCCAGACCCAATTCGTCAATGTGCGCGATGGCATCACCACCATGCTCCAGGGAGGAATCTGGAACAACGCGGCGGATATCCCGCGGGAAGAACAACTCATCAAAGCGAACGTCGATGCTCGCAGGAGCATCTACGCGCATGCCCTCGACCGCGTCCGTCTCTCGGAGAACTTCCTGATCACGAGCAACGTTCCCAACAGAGAACAGCTGCGTGAAGGCATGCGCCAAGCCATCATTCACCTGGACGAGCTCATCACGGCCGAGGAATACCGCATGACTGCCATGCAGCACTTCCTCGTCACCGCGCGAGAAGCGGCCGAAGAACTTCGCCTCGTCCCCGCCGGCGAACGCGACCAGTGCGTGAAGCAAGGACTCCGCGGCTTCGCCGATGTCGTGGCCCGCCTCCAAGCCCAGCTCACCGACATCCAAGAAACCCTCAGACTCACGACCGCCATCTACACAATCCGCACAACCATTGCCGCCCCTGATGCCGCGTTCGTCGGCCCCGACATGCACACCCGCCCGAAAGTCCTCGCCGACCTGCAAGCCCGCCTCACGGAAACCCGCGATGCTCGCCGCAAGCGCCTCGTCCCTCCCCCGGTGAATGACATCAACTATGTCCAGCTCACCGCCGCCATCACCGCTCTCGAGACCTACAGAAAGAATCCTTCCGTACGCTAAAGGAAGGACAGGAAGCCTGCTACCTGAATGGCAAGCGCTACAAGTCTTCGATGGATTTGGTTCTCTACATGGCGGATCATGGTCTCGACACCATGAACAACTGGACGCTCGACGTGGAAATCAACGGGAAGCCGGCGCCAAGATTGGATGGAAACGCGTCGTCGCAATAAAAGAAGCCAAGGATGCCAAAGAGTCCAAGGACCCGCTATTCCTCTACCACATCAGACTTCAATTCTTTCGCGAGCTGATCGAAGAACGCACGTAAGTCTTCTTTGCGAACAGGCGAAAGCATATGCGGAAGGATCGGAAGTCGCTCTGCCCGCGCAAATGCGGCGCCGAGTTGCAAGGAATCAGCCGAAATATGAAACTTCGTCTGTAGATCGGCCCGCAACGCGGCGAGCGACGTATAGTTGCCACTCAAAAGAGCGTGCAGGTCGTAGTAATCCTTTGGCTCAAAACGATCGAGAAGCGCTGCCAACTTGTCCGTTGCGATGTCGCGCAGGCTTTCCACCCGCACTCCTTCTCGGATGGCCGGCTCTTCCAATGCAAGATACGGGTAGTGGGTGAATTCAATTTTCAACGGATCGCCAGCGTTCATTGTTATGAGAAACAGATGGCGATCGTAGAGACGATTGAATTCCATGGTGCCCGTGCCGAGACCCTCGCGGATCTTTTCCGCAAATCGATGTACCCGCAAAGTGTCTACTGGATCCGTTGAGAAAAAATCGAGATCATCTGATCGGCGATGAAAGAGGTGGAAACCAGAGAGGGCCGTTCCTCCGCTGAGAGTGTACGTACTGACCATGTCCTGCTCCGCTGCGAGCATTTTCAACACTTCCTTCTGCGCAGCGGTGAGAATGTTGGCAGTATTCACTGGAGGATGAGCGTTAGAAAGTACCGACGGTCCTCGGGGATATTGAGGTACGGAAGATATTTACGCAGGAGCGTGGCGTCAAGCTTCTCCCCCCCCAGGCCATACAGGATCATTCGCTCAAGTTTCCAGCGTTGACCAACTTCATCGTCCGTCAGTGTTTGCCGATCGTAATCCCATATGTGCATGCTCTTATTATACTTCAACAATGAAGGGAATAACCATCGGTTCGCGATCGAGTTTCCTATCAAAATATCTAAATAACGCCCCCGTCACCGCGCGCTTCAGTTCCTTTCGGTCCTTCTGGCCGCGACTCAGTTCCTCGTCGTACGACTTGCGTGCGGTATCGACGATCTCTTTGGTGATCTGCTCCTGTTCGGATCCGTAGAGGAGTCCGCGACTGATCACTTCGGGGTCGCCCACGAGGCGCTTGCTTTCCGCGTAGGCGCGGAACACGATCACGATGGCGCCCGCGTTGCTCATCACTTTACGGTCGTCGAGCGTGCGCTGGCCTTCGCCGGCCGATCCGCGGCCGTCGATGATCACGTCGCGATACGGCATCTTCTGTTTGCTGCGCCGGGCAACGCCCTGCGCTTCAAATTCCAGAATTTCGCCGTTCACGAGCAGATGCACCTGATTTTCGGGGTAACCGATTCCGCGTACAAGGTCGGCGTGCGCGGAGCGCATGTGCGGTTCTCCGTGTTCGGGGATCACGTGCTTTGCGCGCACGAGCCTGTGCATCAGCAGCAGGTCACTCTGGTACCCGTGGCCGGTGGTGTGGAGTGCGAGCTCCTGATTCGTCTTCACAATGGCGCCAAGGAGGTTCAGGTTATTCACCACCTTTGCGACTGCGCGTTCGTTGCCGAGGATCGGGTTACTGCTGAGCACCACCGTGTCACCTTTCTTGATGGTCACGTGTCGGTGTTCCCCCAGCCCCATGCGGGCGAGGCCTGCGACCTCTTCCCCCTGGCTTCCCGTCGTCAAAATCAGGACTTCGTTATCGGGCAGTTTCTCCATGCCGGGGCCGACCTTTCGGATGAGTCCTCGTGGAGCGCGGATGTAGCCGAGCTGCTGCGCGATCTCGATGTTCGTCTCCATACTGCGGCCCGAGATGAATACCTTCCTGTTGAAGGTGTGTGCGTGTTCGATCACCTGTTCGAGACGATTGAGCAGAGAGCTGAATGTTGAGACAAGCACGCGGCCCTTTGCATCGCGAATGACTCCGAAAAGCGTTTCCGAGATTTCCTTCTCGCTCTTGCTCTGTCCGGGTTTGGTTGCGTTGGTGGAGTCGGCGATGATCGCCAGCACTCCGGCGTCGCCCAGTTCCGCGAGGCGCGAAAAGTCGGCCGGCGGTTCATTCATGGGCGTAAAGTCGAATTTGAAGTCGCCCGTGTGCACGATCACACCGTAGGGCGTATGGATCGCGATCGCGGCGGAGTCGGGGATGGAGTGCGTCACGCGCAGGAATTCCACCTGTACTTTGCCGATGCGGATCTTCTCGCGGAAATTCACCGTGTGAAGGTTCGCCTTCGAGGTGAGATGTTCCTCATCCAGACGCTTTTTGACGAACGCCATCGTGAGGCGCGTGCCGTAGCAGGGCGGGAACCGCAGGCCCGGCAGCAGATGCTGCACGGCACCGATGTGGTCCAGGTGCCCGTGCGTAAAGAGCACCGCCTTGATGCGGTTTTCACGTCCACGGAGCGCGGTGATGTCGGGAATCAGATAATCGATCCCCAGCATGTCTTCGTCGGGGAACTGGAGCCCCAGATCGATCAGGTAGATATCTTCATCTACCTCGAGTACGAAACAGTTGCGCCCCACCTGCTCGAATCCTCCCAGCGGGTACAAACGCAATTTCCCTTTGCCCGAGGGAAGAATGGGCAGGGGAGCGGAAACCGGACTTGAGATAAACGGCGCGCTCCTTGTCGCATTCGGGGCTGCATTCGGGATTGCATTCACGGGCGCGCCCGGCCGGGGCGCCATGGGTGATGAAGGACCACCTCGTCCTCCTCGCCGTCTGCGACGGCGGTTACGGTTAAAAGGCCTTGCCGGATTGGATTGAGACGTCGGGGTGTTTCCACTCTCCGAAGAGTTCGTCCCGTCCGAAGGGATGAACCCGCCTCCTTGTTCTGCTGTCATGTGTGACTGTTAGAAAAAGAAAAAAGAAATAACTGCAGTGAGTGTACTCCTCCGTTGGCTGATTAGCAAGTGCTCATTTGTCGAATGCCTTCGTTTTTGGCTTGTAATCAACGTTTTTTTGAAGATAATTTTTGTTTTTTTGAAGGGTCAACTGGGCAAATGGTCGGATGGACCCATCTGGCCATCTGACCATTGCCGCCCCTTTCTTTATCTTGCCGCCCACTTCGCCTCACTGTAGCCTTCCCGACTGAATGGACATCTCTGTCCGCACAGGCTCGACCAAGGCAGGCGGTCAGGCTCTGCTGGCCGAATCTTTCGATTCTCGGAGCGGCGAGAAGGCGATTTTCTTGCTGCAGACGGCAGGTGGTCCCGACGCCGAGAGTCTCTCTCGTGAATGCATCGGCATCGTTAAGCATGCCCTCATAGAAGGAGAGGGGGATCCGTGGCACCGGCTGGACGGCACGCTCAAGGAATTGAACGGGCTCTTCAAGGGCTTCCTGCTCAGCGAGGCATTGGAAGAAACCCATGCGGTCGTGGCAATGCTCGATTCCGGTGGCACGCTGCACGTATCGCATGCGGGTCGTGGCGAGGCGTATCTCGTACGTGGAGCGACGACCAGCCAGATCACGGAATTTACGCGCGGGAAGCCGGTCTCGGTATTCGTCCATATCGCGAGCGGCGCATTGGAGCCGGGGGACAGCGTGGTACTTTCCACGCAGCGGCTGCTGCGCACCTTCACGCCTGCGCAGCTGGCTGCCGCCGTACACGGCGACGAAGCCGCGGAAGAAATCACCGGAGGACTGGAATCGGAGCGCGAAACGGCCGCCTTCGCCATCGTGCAGACTCCCCGCACCGACACCACCCGCGCCGTCTCCGGTAAAACGCTCTCCGCCAGGCTTCGTTCCTCCGGCGGGCGGCGCCCACTAGAGCGCGGCGCGTTCGGATTGCCCTCCGTCGCAGCCGTTCTGGAGATGCTCAAAGGAATACAGCCCGTCCTCTCTCGTCTGGGTCGCGAAGGACTCAGCCTTGGAAAGAAGAGCATGAGCACGGGCGCAACGCTTGGCAGCAATACGGGGCCGGCGCTCTCGCGTATTGCAGGTTGGATACAGGGGCTTCTCGGGAGAGGGGAAGAATTCATGGCCGACCTGCGCGATCCGCAGCGTAAGCGGCGCGCCCACCTCCTTCTGCTTGCCGGCGCGGTGGCTACGTTTCTCGTGATCCTGCTCGTGGTGAATGTGGCTACCAACACTCAGCGCAACAAAACGAGGACCGATCTCAGCGTGCAGATGGAACAGATCAAAGCCGACATCCAGACGGCCGATAACCGCAAGCTTGCCGGAGACACAGGCGCGGCCAATACCATTCTGGAACGCGCCGAGGAGCAGGCGAAACAGGTAATGGACAGCCCCTCGGGGCTCTTTAGGAGCGAAGCGCTCGACCTGCTCGATCGCATCCGCCAGAAGCGCGAAGAGATGAACAACATCCTCCGTGTCTCGCCCAGAGTCGTCGTCAACATCAGCTCGGAGAATCCCGACGCCGCGGCTCAGGGGCTCATCGGGCTCAGTGATGGCGAATTTATCATCTACGACCGGCAGAATTCGTACAGAGTGCTTCTCAATAAACTCGACGAGCCGCACCGCGTAAGCGACGAAGAGCTTATTCTGCTGGGCGCGTATTTCTCGCGTCTCAAAACCCAGGTGTTCCTCACCACGGGCAACAGCCTCATCGAAATGGCCGGCGGCCAGGCCACTCCCATGAAGACGGACGATCCCAACGGCTGGATCGCGGGTAAGGATCTGGAGGCGTATCTGCGGTACCTCTACGTCCTCAGCCCCGACAAGAAGCAGATCTACAAGTACGAGCGCCTGGCGAACCGCTACGGTGCTCCTGTCGGTTACAATGTGAACGGCGACCTCACGGGCGCGATCGACATGAGCATCGATGGCAGCGTGTACGTACTGAAGGAAGGCGGCGGTCTGCTGAAGCTCCTGCGTGGAGAAGCACAGCCCTTCAAGATCACGGGCGCTCCCACCGACCTGCTCAAGACCGCAACAAAGATCTACAAAGATCCCGATGGCAAGTTCTATTTCCTCGATCCCGTAAATAAGCGCGTGATCGTGGTGGCCGACGGTGGGCTCACGGGAGAAGCCAAGTACGACCGGCAGTTTGTGATGGAGGGTGAGCAACTGGGGACGTTGCAGGATCTGTACGTGGATTCGGAGCAGACGCACCTGTACGTCTTGGATGAGAAGAGAGTATTTGTGGTGGATCTTGGAGCCACTCAGTAGAAGGTCAAAGATCGAAGATCGAAGGCCGAAAAGCGTTTTTGATCTTTAGCCTTCGTCCTTTAGCCTTGTGGCATGCGTGTCCTCGTCTTTGGAACCTTTGACGGCCTACATCCCGGGCATCAATTTGTGCTTCAGGAGGCGCTAAAAAGAGGCAAACTCTGGGTCGTGGTTGCGCGGGATGTGAATGTCGAAAAACTGAAAGGCCGCACGCCACGTCATCCGGAGGGCGTCAGAAAGAAGGCTATTGAGGACGCATTCCCCGATGCACACGTCATCCCGGGAAATCCTTCGGGAGACTTCATGGAACCTGTGCGGGAGATCAAACCCGATTTGATCCTGCTCGGATATGACCAGAAGTTGCCGCCGGGGGTCAGCGAGAGCGATTTTAAATGTCCAGTCGAGCGTTTGCCGCCGTTTGAGCCGGAGAAGTGGAAGAGCAGCCTTTTGCGAAAATAGGCCATTTCTGCTATACTATTTGGATGACTCCGAACCTTCCGCCACTTGCAAAACAGGCTCTTGGAGCGGGTGTGGGCGTGATTGCCGCACTTACCCTCTACGGCGGCTACACGCTCGCTGCGCCGCCCGTGCAGGCGATGCTCAGTTCGGTGTTTCCTTCCGGTACGGAGGTGACGTATACGGAAGCCGATCGTGCGGGGAAGCAGGCCGATATTGCAGAACGTGCGCGGGACCTGATCAATGACCGTCTGGACGAGTAAAGTGAATGTATGATCGATGCGGTCGCTTCGGCGTTGTTTGCAATCTGTCTTTGTCTGCTCGTCCTCATCGCAGTCACGGATGCACGGACCGGATTCATCCCCGATACGTTCAGCATTCCCTTCATCCTCTTCGCCTGCATCCGCGCGCTCCTCATCGGCCCATTCCCATGGTTGCCGATCCTGATCGCCATCGTATTTTTTGGCGGGCAGTGGGTAATCAGTAAAGGGAAGTGGATTGGGGGCGCGGATGTGATGATCGCGTGTGGGATCTCCTTCCTATTGCCGCGGACGGATCTCTTCATCCTGTCTCTGTTTGTGACGTACATCGTCGGTGGGATCGTTGCAGGGTTTCTGATGATGTCGGGAAAGAATAAAAAAGGACATGCCGTGCCATTCGTGCCTTTCCTGAGTGCAGGCACACTCATCGTGCTTCTGTTTAAATAAGGATCCTGCTTTTGAGTTCAGGATCCAAATTCTGCCAGCGCAGGAGAGCGAAAACGCTTTCCCGGCGGACAGAATGCTGAACTGAACCTGTTTCGTATCAGTTCAAGAGTCTGTCCGCAGGAACTGCATCTGACTCCACCATTTTATGCTAAAATAGCAAATTGTCAAATTGTTTGGAGGGCTTCCATTAGCTCTCCGCAGCTATTAGCTCCTATTCTTACATGCCATGAAAACAGTTGCTCAAAATCGCCGCGCACGTTTCGATTACGAGATCATCCAAACGATCGAGGCGGGGATTATCCTCACGGGGCCGGAAGTGAAATCGTGCAGGCTTGGGCATATCAGTCTGATGGGTGCATACGTGTCTTTTTTCGGTGGCAAGCCCGTGCTCAAAAATGCGAAGGTCTCAAAATACGCCTACAGCGCCGATGCCAATCATCAGGAGATCCGTGATCGCGAATTGCTCCTCAAAAAAACGGAAGGAGCGAAGTTGCAGCGAGCGCTGGAAGAAAAAGGCATCGCGATCGTTCCGCTCGAAATCCATGCGGGGCGGCATATCAAAGTGCTGCTCGGCCTTGGGCGGGGAAGGAAGAAATATGATAAGAGGGCGAAGATCAAGGAACGGGAAGTGAAGAGGAGAGTAAGAGAGGGACGGGAGGAGTAATAGGTATTAGGGATTAGAATATTAGAGTATTAGAGATTAGAGTATTAGGATCCTATTATTCTAATATTCTAATCTCTAACCCTAACCCCTAACGTTCGTGTCATTACTTCCTCAACCCATTCAACGCGCAATAGAAGAACTCAGCAAGCTCCCCGGCATCGGTCCCAAAAGCGCGGAGCGCCTGACCTTTCACATGCTCCGAAGCTCCAAGGCCTCACCGGAGAAGTTGGGCGAAGCTCTGATCAACCTCAAAACCGATCTCAAGTACTGCGTCACGTGCCAGATGGTGACGCTCGAAGAGAAGTGCGCCATCTGCCGCGAGCCGTCCCGCGACACGGCCACCATCCTCGTGGTCGAAGACCCGCTCGAAGTGGTCGCGTTCGAGAAGACCTCGTACAAAGGTCTCTACCACGTGCTCCACGGCGTGCTCTCGCCCATCGACGGCATGGGGCCGGAGCAGCTGCGGATGAAAGAACTCATTGCTCGTGTGAAAGAAGGCGGAATTGATGAAGTGATCATCGCGACGAACCCGGACATTGAGGGTGAAGCGACAGCCAATTACATCCGCATGCAGTTAAAAGATACCGTTCCCAAAGTCACACGCCTCGCGCACGGACTGCCGATGGGGGCGGACATTGAGTTTGCAGACCAAGGAACTTTGCGGGAAGCGATTGCAGGTAGACGGAGTTTGTAATCAGATTGTCATCCCGAGTAGCTCGACGCCCCTCATTTCGCTCGGGATAAACTCCGCGGCGAGCGTATCGAGGGAGAGTTTGCAGACCAAGGCACCCTACGGGAAGCAATTGCGGGGAGGAGGTCACTGTGAAGAATAGTTGACTCAATAAACACAGGTGCAATACCATTAGGATGCATGGTCTTGGAAGAAACAAAAACGCAGGCAGACGCAGTCATTTGTGTTTTAGAAGACCAAGGAGTGGAATATCCCGTTCTTGATACCAATTTGCAATTTAAAAGTTACTAATGCAGACTACGGGCATGCCTCGCC
>CAZXIO010000005.1:22194-29549 GCA_964640805.1 uncultured Candidatus Peribacteria bacterium | reverse complement strand
AGTGGCCTCTTAGACCCTTGACCGGGAGGCGCTATTTCTGATACTTGCAGGCAATGCTCAACTCCTCTCCTCATCGCGAAGGAATCACGCGCAGGCAAGCCCTTGGGGGCATAGCTGCCACCGGAGCTGCTCTGCTTGGCGGAGCGGTTCTGCTTACGCGAAAAGGCGAGCCGGAGGTAGAGGTGGAAGATGTCAGACAACTGTCGCTCGAAAGACGACTCGCAATGAATGCGGAGGAAGCGGAAAGAATGTGGCAAATGGGCGCCGAGCAGTACATGCGCGACCTTCGCCGTCGGGGGCAACGGTTGCTTACGGAGGAAGACTCACGTTCAGAGAAACTCGAATGCGTCGACGAAAGACAGGAAGATGGCATCACCGATTGCCTTGCAGGGCTCGGTGTTCATATTCCGCAGCAGAGACCCCGGATCGCAGCAGATATGATCCACAAAGTAAAAGAAAAATATGATGCACTGCGCCGGCAGGGAATCGATCAGCAAATTAAGATCGACCTCACGTGGCATGGCGATGGCATGTGTGGCGCGGCGCTCAAAGCACTAAAAGAGGCTCATCCGAACGAACCTGACCGACGATTCACGCAGGCCGAAATTGATGCAAAAGCACAGGAGGGCGGCGAGCTTCTCGGGCAGGAAATTAACCGGCAGCTTCGTGAAAGGAGGTGGGAACATATCGCAGTTGTCCTGGTCAGACAGGTGCCTCCATCGGCAGTACTGCATCCCGAAGGACACCCTGGCCGCGTTATTCTCGTCAACGGCGACCCGCGATTGGAATTCAACCGCACGGGTCAGGGGCTTCTTACGTACGACACTAGTTCTGGAGTTTTCGATCATCTTGGAATTGACGATGCCATTCTCTCGGCACAGATCATGATGGGTAATCACGGCTACCGACATGTCTACGGAGGGCATCATGGGGAACAGGGACACAATCATGAACTCGCCGATCACGAGAAGCCGCTCTATGTGGCTTATGGCCCCGCTCAAATTGCTCTGCACATTAAAACCAGGCTGGAAAATGCCCTTCGTCGACTTCCGCGGGAGCAACAGCAACTGCTTCATGGCCGCATTGATCTCGTGGATTCAGCGCAAGCGTGATGGATGTATGATATTGGCATGATTTTCCCGCCCAAACTGAAACGAGGCGATACCGTCCGCGTAATAGCGCCTTCGTGCAGCATGTCATCCATGGAGTGGCTGAATGATGAGTATCTGAAGAAAGTGGAGAACCGCTTTGCTTCGATGGGCCTGCATGTGACGTACGCAAAGCACGTCCGTGAGATGGATGTGATAGAGAGCAGTTCCATTGAATCAAGACTCGAGGATCTGCACGATGCGTTCCACGACCCTGCCGTGCATGCGATGATCACGATCCGCGGAGGATTCAGCTCCAATGGCCTCGTGAAGCATATCGATTACGATCTGATCCGGAAGAACCCGAAGATACTCTGCGGATTTTCCGATATCACCGTTCTTCAGAACGCGATCACTGCGAAAACGGGTCTTGTGACGTATTCGGGCCCAAGTTACTACTCATTCGGCTATGGAGAGGAATTCGACTACACGTTGGAATACTGGAAGAAGTGTTTGATGGAAGAGGGACCGATTGAAGTCACACCATCGAAGCGATGGACGAGCGACCGTTGGTCACCGGACAAGAAGAAGGTCGATATGAAGAAGAATGCTGGATATAGGATTCTTCAGGAAGGCGAAGCTGAAGGGCACATGCTCGGCGGCAACATCAGCGTCTGGACGCTGCTGCAGGGCACGGAATTCTTCCCCGATCTGAGTGACGCCGTGGTCTTCGTGGAAGACGATTACGAAGCGATGCCGCACCACTTCGATGCGCGCCTGCAGTCGATACTGCTGCAACGCGGCAGTGACCGCATCCGCGGCCTCGTGATCGGCAGATTTCAACCCGAAACGGAGATGACGGAAGAAACGCTGCGCTACATCATCGGCACGAAGAGGGAGTTGAAGAACGTTCCCGTGATCGCCAATGTCGATTTCGGCCACACACAGCCGATGATCACATTCCCGATCGGGGGAACCGTGAAGATCAATGCCCGAAAAAATGACGCATCGATCGAGATCGTCGGACACTGAACGAAGCCGGTTTTTTATTTCCTGCCTCCATGGCACAATGCCCGCCACTGATGTTCACTCTCACGTTCAATCCGGGTCCATCGCAACTCTCCGCCGAAACGAAGCAGGATATCCGTGACGCAATCGATGCAAACGTGCCCGAAATCAGCCACCGCGGCGACGCCTTCACCGACATCAGCAGAGCGACGATCGCGGGCTTGCGGCAATTCATGGGCATCCCCGACGACTACTGCATTTTTTACACCGCATCGGCCACCGACGCGATGGATCTGGTGATCCGGAATCTTGTGGAATCCGCATCGTTCCACTTTGTGAGCGGCAATTTCTCGGAATTGTTCGCAATGGTCGCGCGGCAAAGTGGCCGCAAAGCCGTCTGCGATACCGTGCCCGTGGGTGAACAGAACCGCTTTGCGGATGCAACGGTGCCTCCCGAGGCCGAAATCATAACCGTCCCGTACAGCGAAACGAGCACATGCGTCATGTGCAGTGATGAAAACCTGCGCGCCCTCCGTGCCGCATATCCGGACCCGCTCCTGTGCGTGGACATCACCTCCGTCGCAGGGGTGTTCGCGCTCCCCATTGCCGCGGCGGACGTTTGGCTTTTTTCGGTGCAAAAAGGCCTTGGCCTGCCGGCGGGGCTGGGACTCGTGATCGTATCACCGCGCGCGATGCAGAAAGCGTCCAGGAGCAGGGGAAAGACGGCCGGATACTTCGCCTTCGGGGAAATGCAGGAGCTGATGGCTACGAAGTGCCAGACGCTTAATACGCCGAACGTGATGAATATTTTTCTCCTCGGCAGGCAGCTGAAGCGCTGGAACGAGCGGGGCGGAATCTCATCGATCGAAAAAGTAACGCGGGAAAAAGCCCACATGTTTGACGAGTTCATGCAAAAAAACGAATCTCCTTTTCATTATTTCGTAGCGGATCCTTCCGTCCGCTCGCTGTCGGTCTTTTGTCTGCAGGCCCCGGGCGCCGTGCTGGAGCGTGCCCACAGCATCGCCCAAAAGAAGTCCATCCTCTTTGGAAAAGGCTACGGGAAGATGTGCTCGTCGATCATTCGCCTCGCCAACTTTCCGGCCATCGACATAAGTGACATGCGCCGGGCGATTGAAATTCTGTCCGAAACCGGTGCGGCATGATCATGTGCCCAGTTCCGCGAGCCACCGCTTGTTGATCTCGATTTGATGAAGAAGTGACGCGATCGAGACCCACTCATGCTCACCGTGCAGTTCGCCCCCGCGGGGACCGTGCAGGAATGCGGGAATCTGGCGAGTACCAAAGAACCGGGCATCCGAGGAGCCGTGCTCGCGGCCAATGGAGATCGACTGACCGGTCACCTCGTCTGCAATGCGCTTGTAGAGCCGCACCATGGGATGCGCGGGATCGGTGCGAAGCGGCATGCCACTCGTGATGACTTCGAACCGGAAGCCCGCGGGCAGCGCAGTTTGGAGAATTGTGAGCGCCGCTTCCGGCGTGGCCGCAACGGATGCGGGGAAACGGATATCCAGTGTCACTTCCGCGTGCGCGGGAATAGCGTTGTACGCATCACTCGCCTTCAGCTGTGTGGGTGACACCGTCATCTGCCAGTCGTCACCCGTGCCGGTGGGAAAACGTTGCCTGAGAATGTGCAAAGCATCCATCACGGACCAGACAGGATTGTCACCCTTCCACGGAACGGATCCGTGTCCGCTCTTTCCGTCGGCAATTAATCTCGGCCAGACAGCTCCCTTAAACTCTGTGACAATCTGATCTTGTTCGCCGTTGTCGGGAGTGAAGACTATGGAGAGATTATCGAACATACTCATCTCCGTCAGTTCGCGCGGCGTTCGCCCACCAATCTCTTCGTCGCTCGTGATGAGGATGCTCACAGGCGGTACATGACCCTCTGCACATGCGTCCCTGTATGCGATCAGAAATGCGAGCGTCGCGCCCTTCATGTCTTTCGTTCCGCGACCCAGCGCCTTGTCGCCGTCGATGCTCAGCGTGAACTGGTCATCGCGGCCCGGAACCACATCAATATGCGCGAACCACAACATCGCGGGCGTCGCGTGTCTGAGGAGCAAATAGGGAGTTCCTCCAATTTCGCCTTCTTCGATCCGGATAGAACATTGTGCCAGAAAAGCCGTTTTGATCCAATGCAGGCACTGCCGCTTCTGCTCCCCATCCGGCGCAACGGTACGGAACGCGATGATCGTGCGCAGATGATTGAGGAGCTCTTCTTTCATGACGATGATTGTAGCGCAATGTCATGGCGATGGCTCGAGGCCCCGCACCTTTGCGAAGGCTGCGGGGCACCTCGCCATGACATACATGTTCGGTTGTCGTGGTGAGGTGCGAGCCCCGCATCCTTTCGCAAAAGGTGCGCGGGCGAGCCTCGAACCACAAAAAAACGACGCCCCCGTTTCCGGAACGCGTCGCTTTCAGAGGGAGCGGAGAGACTTATCTCCTGCTCTTCTTCCTCTTTGCCGACTTCCTCTTCTTGGTCTTCTTTGCCTTCTTCTTCTTGGCCATGGAAGATGGGGGAAACAAATAACTCCCGTAACTGTACTCGAAAGCAAAAAAAATAAAAGTAATTTGCAGAGCGCACACACAGGAATTGTTATCTGTTCACAAAGCGATCTATCTGAAAAAATTTCCGCAAAGCAGTTCACATCCATGCGGAGGTCGTCACGCGCCGAGTGTGTGCCCCATTTTTTTCTTCTTCGTGCTCAGGTACGCGCGCTGCTTGTGCGACGCATCGTGCATCTCGATTGGCAACTGCTCTGTAACCTCGAGCCCGTATCCATCGAGACCGATGATCTTCTTGGGGTTGTTCGTCAGTAACCGCATCGCACGTACGCCGACATCCCGCAAAATTTGCGCGCCGATTCCGTATTCGCGCAAATCGGCGGGGAATCCGAGGCGTTCGTTCGCCTCCACGGTATCGAGTCCCTCGCGATGTTGCAGCGCATATGCGCGGATTTTATTTGCAAGTCCTATGCCACGACCCTCCTGCCGCAGGTAGAGGAGCACTCCTTTCCCCTCTTTCTCGATCTGCTGCATCGCCGTTTTCAGTTGCCATCCGCAATCGCAGTGTCGCGAACCCAGTGCGTCACCCGTCAGACATTCGGAATGGACGCGCACGAGGACCGGATCATCGGGCGTCACCGATCCTTTGATCAGCGCCACGTGCTCGCGCTGCGTGATCACGTCGGTGTACACCCGCATCGTCCAGCGCCCAGTCTCGGTCTCCAGTTCGCTCTCGGCATCGAGACGAACCAGACATTCCTTCGTGCGCCGCGTCTCAATGATCTGTGCAATGGAAAGCACGGGGATGCCGTTCTCTTTGCCGAATGCAAGAAGCGCCGGCAGCCGCATCATCGTGCCGTCGTCGTGCATCAATTCGCTGATGACCGCTCCCGGACGAAGATTGCCCAGCCGGCACAAGTCGACCGACGCTTCGGTGTGTCCGGCTCTCACAAGCGTCCCTCCGTCATGAGCACGGAGAGGAAACACATGGCCCGGGCGCCGGAGGTCCCCGGGACGGGCGTCGGGATGGATGGCAGCAAGAACCGTGACGGCCCGATCGTGCGCCGAGATGCCGGTAGTCACGCCTTCCGCGGCCTCGATGCTCACCGTGTACGGCGTTCCGCGTTTCGACGTATTGCGTGCGACCATCGGAGGCAAATCGAGACGGTCCGCTATCTCGTTGCTGAGCGAAAGACACACCACGCCTCCCGTGTGACGGATCATGAACGCCATCCGCTCTTCGGTCACATGCCCGGCAGCCATCACCAGATCGCCCTCGTTCTCGCGTCGTTCGTCATCCACGACGATCACGAATTTTCCGGCGCGCAGCGCAGCAAGAACATCGGTGACGGAATCAAAAGGCGTCATGGCAGAGAAGTATACCGCAAATTCCCGCATTAGAGAGGAATTCCCGGGCCGTTCGGCGCAGAGAAATCCTCCCGGAACCGTGGATGGTTATTTCAATTCAACCGTATAGCTCTGCCGCTCGGCCATCGGCGGCACGCGGCGTACCGAGACGGTGTATGTGCCCGGCATGTACGGATATTCCTCGTTACACACGGGACCGTTGAATCCAAACAAGTCGACATTCGCGCCCGGGAAGATCACGCAATCGTTATTGCTGCCGCCCGTGAGCGTCACGGTGTGGCGTTCGCCGGGGGCATCCCGGCTGGAGCGCGGAGCGATCGTGAAGGTGAACCAATCAGCCAGGTCACTTCCCTCCATCATGTCGGTGATCTTTTGGCCAATCTTCAGTGCTTTCGCCTGCGGGAATCCGTCGTTGCCGTCACCCGTCGCAACCGTGGCATCAACCCGTACCACGGCATCGGCTTCCGTGGGCTGTACATCCAGCTGGTAATCCCCGGGTGCCAGCCCGGCCAGAATCAGGCACCCCGTCGCAGCCTCGATGCCGACGTAGTACTCGGTGGGCGGAGCGTCACCGGCCAAATGGAATAACCGGCACTTGGCCCGCCCTCCACCGGAGGTTAAGCCCGCAGTGATCTGCACCGTCTGAGCGGATCGCATCGTGAATTTGTATGAACGGATATGCAGGCCCTTGAACGCGTCTGAGGAACCGAAGGGGATGCCGACCCTCTTCGTATTCTGCAAATCCTCCTGCAATGATTTGTTCTCGCCCGCCCGTTGTGCCGCCCGTTTCGACGCAATGCCGGTTGCGGGTGCGGAGGAGGATGCGGCGGTTTTGGTTTTGGTTCCGGAAACGCCCGATTCGCTCGAAGAACTTGCCATGTCCGACCCGGCAGGAACGTCAATAGTGGATTCTTCGCGGCCCTTCACCTGCAAGGCGCTGCGGATATACGCCGCCGCTTCGCCGCGCTCCAGCGGCGTATGGGGACGGAAGACCCCTCCATCTTGGCCGGGGATCGGCAGAATGTGATCGTAGAGGGCGGCATGAACATAATCGGAAAACCACTCCGTAACCGGCACATCCGAATATGTGCCGCCGGTGAAGTCATCGGCGAAACTCGGCATCGCCAACTCAAATACTGAGTAGATCATCTTGAGCGCTTCGCTACGACTCACGGGACGCGCGGGCTTGAAGGACTTTCCGCCGTCGTATCCGCTCACGAATTCATGCGACACCGCGTCGCACACGTACTCTTCATACCAGCTTCCTGCGATCACATCCGAAAAACATCCTTTCCTCGAGGGATCCGGCGTCATACCTTTCGCCTTGTAGAGCATCTTAAGCATCGCCGCACGGTCCAC
>CAZXIO010000005.1:0-22094 GCA_964640805.1 uncultured Candidatus Peribacteria bacterium | reverse complement strand
CGGCACTTCGAACGATCCGGGAGCCGGGTGAACTTTGATGTTTTTTTCAGGAATTCCCGCTTCCGTGAGCGTCTTTACGGCGCTTTGGATTAGCTTCTCCATCTCGTCCTTATAGAAGGAGGAATGAATGATCGCGATCTTCCATGTCGGATCGATCTCAATCTTTGCCTGTGGCACCGAGTCCCTGCGCATGAGAAACGATTCTATGTCCAACCATTCAACCATTCAACCATTCCATGGCCCATCTGACCATCTGACCATCTGACCATCTGACCATCTGACCATTTTCCCGTCACACCATACTTTTTATATATCTCCCGATGACATCGGTCTCGATATTCACTTTGTCACCTTTTTTGAGCGAGCCGAGTGTCGTCATCCGCAGCGTTTCGGGAATCAATGCGACGGTGACGTGATTTTTTTTGATGGACGCTACCGTCAACGAGACTCCGTCGATTGTGATCGACCCCTTGGGAACAATGAATGACACTAGAGATGCTTCACAATCAAGAGTGAGCAGACCGTTTTTCAACCTTCGACCTTCGACCTTCGACCTTCCTTCTATGTGTCCCTGCACAATATGCCCATCAAACCTCCCGTCCGCCTTCATTGCACGTTCAAGATTGACCTTTTGACCGACTTTGAGTGATCCGAGCGTCGTCACGGACCATGTTTCGGGCATGACCTCGAACTCGACTGCATTCTTGGTCAGGCCGATGACGGTCAGGCACGTCCCTGCAACCGCCACGCTGCATCCGCGTTTGAGGTCCGTAAATGCTTTTGGACGACCCACGGTGATGGAGTCTGATGTCCTTTTGAGGATAGGAGCCGTTGCTTCGATTATCCCTGTAAACATGGAAGGAAATCATACAGAAATCCCGACCTAAACCCTAGACATACCCGAAATTTCTTGCTAAGCTGGTGCCTTCGCGCCCGCACACGCGGGGCATTTTTTTACGTGTCCCGCGTAGCCCGAGCAGAGCGAGGGCGAAGTGGGATGACTCACCTATGAAGCCTTCCAGAACTCAAAAACCCGGCAAGGTCACCCACGACAATATCGTGGTCCGCGGGGCCAATCCTTCGGCAAACTCAGGACGGGCTGAGGGCGCAAAAATTACGCCCAAGCTACATGACGCAATCATTGTTCGAGGTGCCCGAATGCACAATCTGAAGAATATCGACGTGACGATCCCGCGCAATAAATTGACGGTGATTACGGGCCTCTCGGGCTCGGGGAAATCCTCCCTCGCGTTCGATACCATTTTCGCGGAAGGGCAGCGCCGCTACGTGGAAAGTCTGAGCGCCTACGCACGGCAGTTCATCGCGCAGATGGAGAAGCCCGAGGTGGAAAGCATCGAGGGCCTGAGCCCCGCCATCTCGATCGATCAGAAAACCGCGCCGCGCAACCCCCGCTCGACCGTAGGTACTGTGACGGAGATCTATGACTACATGCGTCTGCTCTGGGCGAAGGTCGGCAAAGTGCACTGCAGTGTGTGCGGAAAGATGCTCGGCAAACAATCCGTGAGCCAGATCGTGGAAACGATCGCGGGCATGCAAGACGAGAAACAAGAGGGCAAAAAGATTTACCTGCTCGCACCCGTGGTACAGGGCCGCAAGGGCGAGCACCTCAAGATCATCGACGCCATCCGCCGCGAGGGCTTCGTCCGCATGCGGATCGATGGCCAGATCGTGACGGTGGAGGAAGAGATTAAGCTGGACCCCAAGAAAGCCCACTTCATCGCAATCGTCGTGGACCGTCTGATTGTCCGGGATCTGGAAATGAAAGAGGGCACGGTGAACCCGAACAGGACTCGTTTGGCGGACTCGGTGGAGCTTTCGCTTCGAAAAGGCGAGGGATCGCTGATTGTGCTGGATGCCGACAGTAATGAGGAAACGAGGTTCGCGGAATCGTTCGTCTGCCCCGATCATCCCGAGTCGCACATTCCCGAAATCGAGCCGCGAAGTTTTTCGTTCAACTCGCCCCACGGCGCGTGCGACAACTGTCATGGCATCGGTTCCATCCTGCAGGTGGAGGAAAGCGCGGTGATCCCGAACCCAAAGCTCTCCCTTGCCGAAGGGGCCATCCACCCGTGGGCCACCTCCGCCAGCCGCACGGGTTTCATGGCGCAATTGCTGGAAGCTCTTTCGCAGAAAGTGGATTTCAGCATGGATACGCCGTGGAAAGATCTGAGTGACGAGCACCGTCGCATCATCCTGTATGGCTACAAAGATCAGGTGACGGTGAACATCCATTCCATGAAATTCGGCGGCACGTATCAGACGGAATATGAAGGTGTGATCCCCAACCTCGAGCGCCGCCACCGCGAGACGGACAGTTCCTACATCCGCCAGCAAATTGAGGACTATATGCTGGAGCTCCCCTGTATGGATTGCGGGGGCCGCAGGCTGAAGAAAGAAATTCTGGGTGTGACCGTGGGGGACCGGAACATTGTTGATGCCACGGATATGGCGATTGATGAAGCCAAGACGTTTTTCGAAACTCTGATGCCGGTGGCTAGTGGCCAGTTGCCGGTGGCTGCCACAAGCCACCCTTCGACTTCGCTCAGGGCAAGCAAGCCACCAGCTACTAGCCTCTCGACATATGAATACACAATCGTAAAAAAGGTCCTGAGCGAAGTCGTTGTCCGTCTCACCTTCCTCGAGAACGTCGGACTCAAGTACCTGACGCTTTCACGCTCAGCGGCGACTTTAAGCGGCGGCGAAGCCCAGCGCATCCGGCTCGCCACACAGATCGGCTCCGCGCTGCAGGGCGTTCTGTACGTGCTCGATGAACCGAGCATCGGCCTCCACCAGCGCGACAATGCGAAGCTGATCCACACACTCACACAGCTCCGCGATCTCGGCAACACCGTGATCGTGGTGGAGCACGACCAGGAGACGATCGAAGCGGCGGATTACCTGCTGGAAATCGGACCCGGCGCGGGCAAGTACGGCGGTCAGGTGATCGCGCAGGGCAGCCCCGCAGATTTGATCGCGCAGGCGAACTCCGTCACGGGCCAGTACTTAAGCGGCCGCAAGAAGATCGCTACGCCTGCCAGCCGCCGCAAAGGGAACGGGGAATTCATTCACGTGAAAGATGCACACCACCACAACCTGCAGCATGTGGACGTCTCTTTTCCGCTCGGTACTCTCATCGGCGTCTCGGGCGTCTCGGGTTCCGGTAAATCGAGTCTGATCCATGGGATCCTCGGGCCCGAGCTGCAGCGCGTCCTCAATAAAGCACACAGTAAGCCGCAGGATGTGGGAAGTATCGAGGGACTGGAGCATTTGGATAAAGCCATTGTCATCGACCAATCCCCCATCGGCAGGACTCCGCGGAGCAATCCTGCAACGTACACGGGCGTCTTCACCGATGTGCGTGATATTTATTCAGCGCTTCCGGAAGCCAAATTACGAGGCTACAAGCCGGGGCGCTTCAGCTTCAACGTGAAAGGCGGTAGGTGTGAGGAATGTGAAGGCGACGGACTCAAGCGGATCGAAATGCACTTCCTCCCCGATGTGTTCGTGACCTGCGAAGTCTGCCACGCAAAGCGCTACAACCGGGAAACTCTGGAGATCACCTACAAAGGGAAGAACATCGCCGAGGCCCTGGACATGACGATTAGTGAATCGCTGAATTTCTTTTCCGCCGTCCCCTCGATCAAAAATAAACTTCAAACATTGGAGGATGTAGGCCTCGGATACATTCACCTGGGACAGAGTGCCACCACGCTCTCTGGCGGGGAAGCGCAACGCGTGAAACTTGCAACCGAGCTCACCAAGCGCGCGACGGGCAAGACCTTCTACATTTTGGACGAACCCACGACGGGTCTGCACTTTGATGACATCAATAAGCTACTGGAAGTCCTCCAGCGGCTTGTGGAGAAGGGCAACACCGTGCTTGTGATCGAGCACAACTTGGACGTCCTGAAGTCAGTGGACCACGTGATCGACATGGGCCCGGATGGCGGCAGCGGAGGCGGTTTGATCATTGCCACGGGAACACCGGAGGAAGTGGCGGAAGTGAAGACGAGTTATACGGGGGAGTATTTGAAGAAGATGCTGGCGAAGGAAGGAGAGAAGAAGAAATGAACAGGTGCCATGGAGGCCGCAGATGTCATCCTGAGCCTGCGAAGGATGAACCTGCAATCTCTGCGGTCCTAAGCTTAAGCTTGTGTCATCCTGAGCCTGCGAAGGATGCGCCAGCAAAAGATGACGTTCTTGGAACAAAGAAACTTCTAATTTTGTTTTGCAGATGAGCAAAACTCAAAACTGATCTAACCAATATTTTTTTCAGATCTTCACACCCAGAATATGCTCATTATTCTGATCTCATGGAACACAATTACACGGTCTATATTCTTAAATGTAACGATTGCAGTTACTACACGGGCATAACTAATGATCTCTCACATCGCTTTGACGAGCATCAAATGGGCAAGAATAAGAAAAGTTATACATATAAAAGACGACCTATTGAACTCGTTTACTCTGCATCATTTTCTGATGTGCACGAGGCAATTCATTGGGAAAAAATTGTGAAAGGCTGGAGGAGAGAAAAGAAGGAAGCGATTATCAGAGGTGAATATGAAAAGATTGAATCATTATCGCAAACCGCATCGAATTGGATGTTGTATCCAATCATTAAACGTATTCGTCACACTATCGCGATGTCGTTCTTCGCAAGCTCAGAATGACATTGCTACTTCCACTTGATCGAACACCCGATCGCATTCCCGCCTTCGCTAAAGCCACGGCGGGCAGGCGCTTCTATTTCCATTTTATGGAACAACCTATGGCATTGGCTTCTTTCACCTCCACCCCCCTCCCCTCCACGACCCCCGCAATCGCATCCCGCAGGTAATGATGCAGGACGTTCTGCGGCTCTTTCCAGTTATCGTCGATGCAGCCCTTGTACTGGAGTTCCCGATCACGATTGAAGACGAAGCAGTGGGGCGTGCAGAGCGCTCCGAACGATTTGGCGACGTCCTGATGTTCATCATGACAATACGGAAACGGGAATCCGCGTTCGGCGTATCGGACCTTCATCTGGTCGAACGAATCGGCGGGATATTTGGTGGAATCGTTGCTGTTGATCGCGATGAACTGTACTCCCTCCTCATCGAAATGATTCGCGAGCTCGATCAATCGATCCTCGTACGCTTCAGCATAGGGACAGTGATTGCACGTGAAGATGACGACGAGGACGGGATCTTTGATCTGCTTTGAATCGATCGTGAGCCCGTCGGTGGCCGGGAGGACGAAGTGCGGAATCGGATCACCAATGCTGAGGACAGCCGAGTTGTCGTTGATGAGGACCATAATTTAGAGATTAGAATAATAGAGTACTAGAATAATAGGAGACAATGTTTTCCTAATATTCTAATCTCTAATACTCTAATACTCCATGGACCGCCATTTCACCGCCACCGCCTTCGTCATCGACTCCCGCAAGCGCGTCCTCCTCCTCTGGCATAAACGTCTCGCGCGCTGGATGCCCCCGGGCGGACACGTGGAGGAGAATGAAACGCCCGAGGAAACGGCGCAGCGCGAATGCAAAGAGGAAACGGGTCTCGACGTGGAGATCGTCGGTGAACCGTGTGATGATCTTTTTACAGCGAATCCGGACGAAGGCCACATGCTGAAGAAGCCGATCGCTTTCCTGCTGGAGAACATTCCCGAAAGCAAAGAGAGAGACGAGCCCGCGCATGAGCACATGGACTTCCTCTATATCGCGCGCCCGCTTGATGAATCGCAAGCGATGACACTGCTGGAGACTGAGGGACGAGAACTCAAATGGTTCACCATGGAAGAAATAGAGCGATTGGACGAGCAGATTGAGATCTTCAGCAATGTAAAAGCGTACATTCTGAAGGCGATCAGTTGACGGAAATCAGGATCGTTCGATGTAAAATTCGGCTTCCTCTCGCGTCAAAGAACATGTACGATGTACCGTCCTCTATGCCGTGGAATGAATTCCGTTCCAATATCCGGCATTTCTCAGCCCGCGACCAGAAGCGCGTGCACAACGCTTTTGAGCTGGGCCAGCGCGTGCATCTGGGGCAGGCGCGCAAGTCGGGCGATCCGTACTTCATGCATCCCATGGCGGTTGCGCATCTGCTCTCCGACATGGGCGCCGACGCCGATACGGTGATCGCGGCACTGCTTCATGACTCTGTGGAAGATACCCCGCTCACGCTTCCTGAAATCGAGAAGGAGTTCGGCCCGGCGGTGCGTTCTTTGATCGAGGGCGTCACAAAACTGTCGCGCGCCGACATGGACGAACAGCCGAACGTCAACGAGCAGATCGAAACGCTCAGAAAAATATTCACGCTCATGGAGAGCGACGTGCGCATCATGGTGATCAAGATCGTCGACCGCCTGCACAACATGCAAACGGTGGAATTCCTTCCCGTCGAAAGACAACACGCACTCGCGCTGGAAACGATGGAGGTGTACGTGAAGATCGCCGACCGCCTGTGCATGCAGGACATGCGCGACGAACTGGAAGCCCTCTGCCTTGCGATACTGGAGCCGGACGTTTTAGCACGGCTTTCGGAACTGCGTATGCAAAACGAGCAGGACGGAGCCGGCGTGCTTGTTACGATGCAAAACCGGCTGCAGGCGCATTTCCCCCAGCACAAAGATGACGTGCACATGCGGTACGAGCATAAGTCGTGGGATAACCTGCGCGAACAGTTGCAGGCCGAAGGCACGACGGTCACGGGCATTTCCGGCATCAGCATCTCATTCGTCTGCGATTCGGTCGACGTGTGCTACCGCGTCATGGGAACCCTGCATCAAATGTGGCAACGGGAACTGATGAGTTTTCAGGATTTCATCAACGCGCACGCCATCAACGGGTATCGCGGACTGCATACCACGGTGATTCTGGAAGACGGCACGCGCGTGCGCTGCAAAATACGCACGCAGATGATGCAGGAGTACGCGCGCAAGGGGGTGGCAAGCATCTGCTTCCGCGAGGACATGCGCGAACTGCATTCTTCCCTGCCGTGGACGCAGCGTATTTCGCCTCTCGCCACCGACACCGCCGGGCGCAGTAAAGATTTCTGGGGCACGCTCCAGAGCGATATCCTCGGCGAATCCATTTCCATCCACGGTCCGGGCGACCGGACAGTGCAGGTGCCAAAGGGATCCACTGCGCTGGACGGAGCTTTGCACTTTTTTGGTGAGGCGGCGCTGCGCCTTTCCAGCATCAGCATCGGTGGCAAGCAGGCTCGGCTCGATACGCCTCTGGAACATGCCGTATCGGTGAATATCACGCTGGAACCGCATCAGACGGTGGAACGTTCGTGGCTGGAGTACGCGCACACGGGCTATGCCACGGCCATGGTTCGCGATGCGCTCATGCACGGAAAAACCGAAAGGGAAAAAATTCCGCTGGGAAAAAATCTGCTGCAGCGGATCATGACGGAACAGAAGCGCGGATTCATCGAAGAGTTCGACCGGCAGAAGCTGGGCGAAAAGGCGCGGCAGATGGGATACATGTCGCTGGATGAGGCGTTGGTGGCCGTCGCCGACGGGAAAGTAGATCCCAAGCAGGTCTATGAAGCACTTTTTGAGGAGCCCAAATCGCGCAAGAAAGACACTCAGACGCAAAAATGCATCGTTAATTTCACGATTGAAAAAAACAGTCATGATACGCTGGGACGACTGCTGAGCGTGTATGAAAAATTTGAAGTGCAAACCCGTACAATCCGCCTCTCATCCGGTCCGACGCTGCGCGAAACGCATGTTCGTTTTTCTCTCGAGTTATCTGTGATCGATCAGCAACAATTCATAGCGGATCTTCGCACAGCGGGGGCAAAAAACGTGGAAATTATCGTCCGGTCGAAGCGGGAAATCGCGCTGATGATCGCGGTGATTCTTCCATGGTCCCTGAACCCCGTCTGGGCAAAATGGCTGCTCGCCCAAGGATTTGGCCTGTTCCCGCTCATCAGCGTCCGGTTGATCACATTCGCGCTGTTCTCGGCCGCGTTCTTCACCGTCTGGCGTCTGTTCACGCAATCTGCCTTCGTACCCATCAAGCACGTGATGAGGCTTGCCGCTCTCCCCGCCATCGGCAATGCGACCTTGTCTCTCTTCACCTATTTATCGCTCCTCTTCATTCCACCGTCCCTGCACCTGACCATTCTGCGCTTCAGCGCGCTGCTCATGCCTTTCCTGAGCGGCGGAGCGAAACACAGATCCAGGGCGCTCCTTGGAATCATCGGCGTTGTGCTCCTCGGGTGCGTAGCCGTCACGTTCTATCTTTTCGGGCTGACCCTTTCGCTCGGCATCGCCCTTTCGGTTTTGACCCTCTTCTTCTACGCCTCCTACACGATCACGACGGAGAAAAATTTACAGCAAATGAAAATCGGCATTCGTTATCCGTACCTGTTGTTCAACATGGGCCTTCTATTGGGCCTGATCGGCATCGTAACCGCTTTCTTCATGCCCATCGGATCGATCCTGAACGTCTTGACCGCAAACGCATTCCTGTATGCATTGATCTGCGTCTGCATCCCGCACGTCGCGTACGCAGCACTGCTCAATACTCGACAATCGAAACGAACGAATGATCTCTTCTTCATAGAAGCACCCGTGGCGGTTGCAGTGGAAATCTGGCTCCTCGGACTCGTGCTGCCGGTATGGGTATACCTCCTGATGGCGCTGGCGCTCATCTCCGTTTTCTTGCTCCGTTGGCATACGCCAAAGCGATCAGGGTGATGACGTCCATGCATGATGTTCTTTTGCCCGAATTGCTCTCTTGAGAGTCAGGAGCCCAAGACTCGCTTCTTTACGAATTGTACCGGCATCATGGCCTTTTCCTGTCGCTATCCCATGCGGACCGGCAAGAGCGTCCAGACCGATCGGAATTTTTCCCATGAATGCCTTTAGGAGCATGGCAAGCCCCGACTGCTTTTCACTATCAAGCATCAATTTGAAGTGTCCTCTCCAGCCCAACAGTTGCATCCAATCGTTGAATTGAGTGCTTGGCTTATTCTCCAGACCAATGCGGTCACCCTTGTGAGTGAGTGAACCTATGTTTGAGGTGGCGTACTTGCTTCCCAGTTCGCATGCGATCAGAAAAAGAACTGCCTTTGCCCTGGCAGCCAACCCGAGACGATGCAATTCCTGACCGACGAGTTCGGGCGGCAATTCCTCTCCCTCCAATTGCTCCAGAATGAATGGATCGCTCATTTTCGTCAGAACGCTGGAGCGGCATGTCAGGAATGTGAAAGGCGCAGCTGCCAACACCGCATTTTTCGTCTTTTCCTCCTGAAACATAATGTCCCGAAGATCAAATTGCGGGAACATTATATGGAAGCTGTCTTTGTTTCGGGGCCTCCCATCCCTAGGAACCGTGACAGGATTGCTGCTCAACCCCGTTACCGCCCCGATGGTCACAAGACGTGAGCGGATTTGCATTTCGATGAATGCAACCACCCCATTTCTGAAAATGTACTCCTGCTGCTCGTTCGAATACCGGGATGTGTGTCCTCCATCCTCGTTAAAAGCCTGCATCTGTTGACGTATTATTGGGTTAAATTTGTCACGCCTTGACCTCTTTCGCCTCTTCCCAATCTCAATACAGTCGATCCATTCCACAAAACGGGATTCCAGCCGCTGCAAACGGTCAATGTCGTTCTCAAGCAGAACAGGTTGACCGCTTGAGTTGAAACCACCAAGGCGAATGCATACGCGACCGATAATGTTGTGGATCTGCTCGGGACTTAATGGTTGGTGTTTCATTGCTTTTACATTGTCTTGGGACGGCGTGTCTGTGAGTATCGTGTTCACCATTTTGTCGGCCTGTTTATTGCTGGCATTCATGATTTCGATGAACCGCCTGGCAATCATTTCTGCCACTTTCGATGCCAGATCCCTGTCCAGAATGTTGACCTCGAGCAGGGCGCGGCCTTCTTCGTCTCCGCAGACATTTGGATCTGTACCTGCATGAGTGAAAGAGTTCATAGGTGCATCATCCTCGATCATTTTTGCCGCACCTACATACTGCGCAATACGCCCGGCATTCGTCGTGCTGCCTTGCTCCAGTTGGATCATTTTTGCGTCATCCAGCAAGACTCCGAAACCCGGGAACCGACTGAGCATGAGTTCCTTGCGAACAGAATCTGTGAGGGGTAATTTGGAATCACAGACTTTCATCACGCTTCGCGCCGTTTGCGCCAGGATCAGTGTTGCCAGAAGAGTGACGGGTGTCTCCTCTTGCCCTGCAAGTGCGAGCGTCTGAGTGCTAATTTCCAAATCCCCTATCGTCTCAAAACCCGGCGCCGACTTCACAACCTCCAAAGCATTCATTACTTTCGTACGAGCATCTTTCAGACACTGGAGTAGCTCCCCATCATCAATTTCCAGACGCACCTGTTTGTTCAGATACGGCCGTCTCCGATCGGCCAAATTTGACGTGTCGGATGCCTGTGTTGATGGTTCATCGCTCATAGCCACTTGCCCATGTAAAAAATGGGAGAGAGTGGGGTATTCAACCAGTCTAAGAGTGATTTTGCAAACGAATATGTACGGGCAATACTCCTAAATTATGTATGGAGCAGGGCTCGTCTTGCCA
This sequence comes from uncultured Candidatus Peribacteria bacterium, assembly GCA_964640805.1. GTDB lineage: Bacteria > Patescibacteriota > Gracilibacteria > Peribacterales > Peribacteraceae > CAYTEH01. The sequence goes on along the minus strand of CAZXIO010000005.1, from coordinate 11,506 downwards.
TATTTTCCAAAACCTCTGTTATGGTGCGTCTAAAAGCAGTCGCTGCTTCTGTTCTCACTTCCGCCACTGCAGAGCCGGGGAACCCCCTTTTGTGCAATTCTTGGGCTGCAACCTCAGCTACATCCACTGCAACCTCTGCAACCAGTTCATCGGACGATGGTGCTCCTGAAGAACCCTCCCCGAGGCCTGCTTGCAACGAATCTTCATCAAGGACGTCTTCACCAGAAGCGCTAGTGCCGTCGGCCGTTGGTGCTTGCTCTAAATCATGACTCATAGACGCGGCATTCTTCTCTATCGGGGGCCCTCATGTCAAGACTGTTTTGCGTGACAATTCTATTGGATTCGTTATCAGGCTTACAAAAGACCTCACGCACGCCGTGGGACTCTCTCTGCTATTCTTGATTCATATTTGACCCCGCACCAGTCCTTCGCTTCGCTCAGGACGATGCGGGGCAAGCCCCGCCTTTCAACTATGTTTGATCCTGTAGATCCTAAGCAATCGTTTCCCGCCCTCGCCCTTCGACAGGCTCAGGGTCAATGCATTTTCCCCCACACGAATGTTTGATCCGGTAGATCCCCGACAGTCGTTTCCGGCATTGGAACGGGGGATTCTGAAGTACTGGCACGAGCAGGACGCCTTCAAGCGTTCCGTGCGGCTGCGCTCGCAGCAGGAAGGAAGTGACTTGCTGGAAGGAATCGGAACTGACAGCGAGAGCCGCTTCAGCTTTTTTGACGGCCCCCCCTTCGCGACGGGTTTGCCCCACTATGGACATTTGCTGGCCGGCACGATCAAAGACGTGATTCCCCGCTACCAGACGATGCGCGGGAAGCGCGTGGAACGGCGCTTCGGGTGGGATTGCCACGGACTCCCGATCGAGAACATGATCGAGAAAGAGCACGGGCTCAAAGACAAGAAGCAGATCGAAGAGATGGGCGTGAAGGCCTTCAACGACCTCTGTCGCTCGGCGGTACAACGGTACACGAAGGAGTGGAGGACGGTGGTGGAACGCATGGGCCGCTGGGTGGACATGGACTGGGATTACCGCACGATGGATCCCGAGTTTATGGAAAGCATCTGGTGGGCGTTCAAGACGATCTACGACAAGAAACTGATCTACGAAGGCTTTAAGCCCATGCACATCTGTCCGCGCTGCGCGACTCCCCTCTCCAATTTTGAGGTGACTCAGGGGTATAAAGACCGGACGGATCAGTCAGTGATCATGACCTTCCCGCTCACGGATGATCCCGCAACGATTCTTCTCGCATGGACAACGACGCCATGGTCGCTGCCGGGAAACTTCTGGCTGGCAGTGGGAGCGCACATTGCGTACGTGAAAGTGGAGTGCGAAGGGAAGACATACGTGCTGGCTGAGAAGCTCGTAACCAAAGTCTTTGGAAAGAAAGAGCACTCGGTTACGGCCAAGGTGAAGCCGAAGGAATTGGCAGGAAAGCGCTACATGCCGCTGTTCCCCTACTTCGTGGATACCGTGATTTCGTCGACCTCCAAAGAGAAAAAATCGCAGACCTACGGTGATCGCGTCTTCAAAGTGATCATGAACAACAGCGTAGTCGTGAGTGACGAAGAAGGAACGGGCATCGTGCACCTCACGTCCTCGACGGGTGAAGATAGCCACGCCACCGCGATGGCCGAGAAGGTCGACGTGCTCCCGCACGTGCAGATGGACGGATACTTTGTGCCGGCAGTGACGGATTTTCAGGGAATCCACGTGAAGCCGGAGGGCAAGGACCCCATGTCGACGGATAAGCTGATCATCGACTGGTTGAAGAAACATCACCGCATGTTCTCCTCGTTCACGATCAACCACAGTTACCCGCACTGCTGGCGCTGCGATACCCCCCTGCTCCCGTACGTCACTGCCTCATGGTTCGTCGCAGTCGAGAAGATCAAGGAGCGGATGCTCGAAGCAAATGCGAAGACGCGCTGGGTCCCGGATCACATCCGCGACGGCCGCTTCGGCAAATGGCTGGAGGGAGCGCGCGATTGGGCGATCAGCCGCAGCCGTTACTGGGGCACGCCACTCCCGATCTGGCGCTGCAAAGAAACGGGCGAGATCGAAGTGATCGGCAGTCGAGAGGAACTGATGCAGCGGAAGCCCCTCCGCTTCACACGCGTGACTATCCTCCGGCACGGCGAGAGTGAGGGCAATTTAATCCCCGTGTATCAGGCGAAGTTGCCGGGAACGGATCTGACGGAGCGGGGCAAGGCGCAGGCAAAGGCAACCGGCGCAATGCTTTCGGGACGCGATGTGACGCGCATCTACGCCTCGCCGCTTGCTCGCACGCAGCAGACCGCGGGTGAAATCCTGAAACAAGTCGACGATGCCGATCTGGTGACCGATGACCGGCTCCGCGAAGTGGAGTTCGGCGAGTACGAAGGCAAGACGATCGACTTCAGCGATCTGACGTTCGTGAAGGCGCGCCGCGCGCACAAGCTGGAAAGTGATCAGATCGAGAGCATCTTCCACTTCCCCGGAATGGAAACATGGAGCCACGTGCAGGCGCGTATGCGGTCATTTCTGGAAGAAATGCTCCCGAAGCACCGTGGCGAACACATCGTGATCGTCACGCATGCCGATCCGCTGATCAACGTGAAGCATTTCTTCAACGGCGAAGATCCGAAGAAACTGACAAACCAGCCGTACCCCTCTTTTGCAGAGCCATTTGAGTTTTTCTGGGACCATGACCGGCAGGCCGCGATGGATCTGCACAAAGAATCGGTGGATGACCTCGCGTGGACGGTGTCGGGCCATGAAACGAGTGTGGACATGACGGTGGTGCGCCATGGAGAGACGAACTGGAATAAAGAAGAACGTTCGCAGGGGCAGGAGGCAGATCAGGATTTGAACGAAACGGGAGTGCAACAGGCGAAAGACCTGGCGAAAAGTCTCAAAGGGAAGAAATACGACGGCATCATCACCTCCGACCTCACCCGTGCCGTCTCGACCGCGAAGATTCTTTCGGAGGAATTGGATCTGCCCATCCTCGCACAGTGGGAAGAACTGCGGGAGCGCGCAACAGGCGAATGGAGCGGGCGCCTCGTGAGCGAGATTCTGAAGGAGTTTCCGTCGGTTGATGCCTCCTTCATGAGTACGACATTCCATTATGCGACGCCGAAAGGTGGCGAAAGCCTCACGGAGTTCCTCAGACGCATCGATAAAGCGTACGAAAGATTTCTGCGCGAGATGCCGGGCAAGAAGCTTCTCGTGGTGTGTCATGGCGGCACGTTCAGGGCGCTCGGAGCGGTGACGAACAGACTTACGTACCGGGAAGCGATCCAAATCCGTCCCAAGAATGGAGCAACGCTGGAACTGCAGATACATCCCCTCCTCCGCCGCATTCCCGAAGTGCTCGACTGTTGGTTCGAGTCGGGCTCCATGCCCTACGCCCAATCACATTATCCGTTCTCGCAAAGACAGCGAGATCCCAATTCCCCAATCACTATTCCCCATTCCCTACCGCAGGGCTTCCCCGCCAACTTCATCGCAGAAAACTTAGATCAGACCCGCGGCTGGTTTTACACGCTGATGGTTCTCTCCACCGCACTCTTTGATCTGCCTGCCTTCATGAACTGCATCTGCGGCGGCATCATTCTGGCCGGGGACGGCAAGAAGATGAGTAAGCGGCTCAAGAACTATCCCGACCCCATGGACCTGATGGAACTGCACGGTGCGGATGCGCTGCGATTCGCGTTGATGTCGTCCCCTGTCGTGCGTGCCGAGACGCTCCGGTTCAGCGAGCAGGGCGTGAAAGAAGCCGTGCAGAATATTTTGCTTCCGCTCTGGAACACCTACTCCTTCTTTGTGACATACGCGAACGCGGCGAAGTGGGATACGACCGCTTCGCGCAGGACTTCGAACCATCCGCTGGACCGTTGGATTCGGGCCGAGGTGCAGGATCTGACGAACAGGATGACGGAGCAGCTGGACAGCTATGACCTCTCGGCCACGTGCGCGGAGCTGCACGACACGGTCGACGCGTTGACCAACTGGTATGTTCGCCTTTCACGCAGACGTTTTGCAGGAAAAGCCGGACTGCACTCGGGCGAAGAGGCGATGGAAGAGATGAATGAGCAGACGAAACTGGATGCACTCGGGACTTTGTACGACGTGCTGCTGACGATCACGCAGCTCATCGCTCCGTTCTGTCCCTTCATCGCGGAGGCGATCTATCTGAACTTGGCAGCCGAGGAGCACGGCTCCGTTCACTTCACGGATTGGCCGGAGATAAAAAAATTGACTGCAGCCGATCACGTGCTTCTCGATAAGACCCGGCTGCTGCGCGCCATCGTCTCGCTCGGACTCCAGATCCGCTCGGGGCAGAAGATCGGTCTGCGCCAGCCGCTTGCGAAGGCCACGGTGGCCGTGCCGCCCTCGATGATGCACGGCGAACTGAGCGCGGCCGAGCTGAGTCTGCTACAGGACGAGATCAACGTGAAGACGCTCGAGTTCACGGAGGATCCCGGCGCGCTGGCCGAACGCATCGCGATGGTGGATGCCAAGAAGGTGGGCCCGCGCCTGGGCGGTCGCGTGCAGGAGCTGATTGCGGCGGGGAAGCGTGGAGATTTCGGGGTGCAGGAAGATGGGTCCGTGCTCATTCTGGACGAGCGTTTGAGCGCCGATGAAGTGAGCATCATGTACCGCGGGAGAGAGGGTGAGGGAGTCGCAACCGACAGAGGAATTGTGGTGGCGCTGGATATGAGAGTCACACGGGAACTGGAGAACGAAGGCCTCGCCCGTGAACTGATCCGGTCGATTCAACGCCTGCGGAAAGAAGCCGGCTATGAAATGGGCGAAACGATCGCGATGCGCATCGAGGGCGCGGACGATATCGTTGCGGGTCACGGAGCAACGATTCAGAGCGCCACGTGCGCAACACATACGACGGAGCACACTACCGACGCATTTCTCGCATATCCCGTGACGATCGGCGACAACCGGCCGGTCACGATTTTCCTTCCCATGAAACCATGACCAATTCCATTTCCGAGAAGGCAAAGAAGAACTTCTCGTACCCCATTCGGCTGATTCTGAAAGCTCTTCTGACAATCCTGCTCGTGTGGACGCTCAATACGCAGCTGAGCGATTACGTGATCGTGACGGGGGGGTGGCACGGCTACCTGGTGATCGGCGCGCTGCTGACCCTCATGAACCTCTTCATCCGTCCGGTTCTGAATATTCTCTCGATTCCCGTCAAACTCTTTGCGACTCTCCTCGGCATCGTGCTCGTGAACGGCGTCTTCCTCTGGCTCACGACGGTGATTGCGGATGAACTGGACCCGATGATCGTCACGATGCAGATCCGCGGCGGGATCGGGGGCTGGATCGTGCTGGCGATTACATTGGGACTGGCCAACTGGATGATGAAGTTGGTACTTCGCGCCTGATATGTCATCATTTCCCCAATGTCTTCCCTCGTTCACCCGAGGAAGGAGCGTTCAATGATCCCGCTCTTCCTCACCGCTTTCATCGACATGCTCGGGCTCGGGATCGCGATCCCGGTGCTCGCCGTCATTTTCTTCAATCCGGCGATCTCGATTCTGCCGCCCGACACACCTCTCCCGAGCCGCACGCTTCTCTACGGGATTCTGATCGCCAGTTATCCTCTGGCACAGTTTTTCGGCGCTCCCATCCTCGGTGCGCTGTCGGACCGCTACGGCCGCAAACCGACGCTTGTGTTACCGCTGCTCGGCACCAGCATCGGGTATCTGATATTCGCCACCGGTCTGCAGCTGCACCATCTGCCCCTGCTTTTCATCGGACGCATTCTGGACGGTTTCATGGGCGGCAGCCTGAGCATCGTGCTCTCGGCCGTGGCGGACGTGAGCGAAAATGCAAAAATCAAGACGAAGAACTTCGGCCTCATCGGCATGGCCTTCGGCCTCGGTTTCATTCTGGGCCCCTTTCTCGGCGGCAAGCTGGCCGATCCGCGCGTGTTCCCCTGGTTCACGTTTGCTACGCCGTTTTTGGCCGCTGCGGGACTTGCAGCCATCAACATCCTGCTCTGCCTCTGGATTTTCCGGGAAACACTTCATACACGCATTCATACTCCCTTGAGCCCCCTCACGGGCCTCAGAAACATCGCCAAGGCCTTCAGCATGCCGCACGTGCGCACCATGTTCCTGGTGGCCTTCATCATGGCACTCGGCTTCAACTTCTTCGCGCAGTTCTTCCAGCTGTTCCTCATCCAAAAATTCCAATTCGAGCAGGGGGACATCGGCGAACTGTTCGCCTACGTCGGACTCTGGATCGCCATCACGCAGGGGTTCCTGACACCCATGCTTGTGAAATACTTCTCCACGAAGACGATCTTCCTGTGGACCTCCCTTCTGCTGGGCCTCAGCTTTCCCCTGCTCCTGACCCCCTCCACCACGCTCGGCTTGTACCTGATCATCCCGCTCATCGCGATCTTCCAGGGGCTCAGCCAGCCGACCTCCACGACGATCATTTCGGACCTCAGCGCCCGCGACTCGCAGGGCGAAATCATGGGCATCAACCAGTCGGTCCAGGCCATGGCCATGGCCCTGCCCCCATTGCTCGGAGGGGTGCTGGCGGGGGTACATTTCACCCTCCCCATCTTCGGCGCTGCGATAGCGACCCTGCTTGCTTGGGTGCTCTTCCTCGTTTTCTTCTACCGAAGACCATCGGGTGGGCTTTTCCATGAGGTTTAAATTTGATTTTAGCCCTGATTTAAGCCAAAAAGTTGAATATTGCCCCGTGAGGTATTTCTCAAGGTTTTTTTTCAAAAAAAAGCAAGAACCTGCTGGTTTTCTGATCAAATTTCTCATATTTTCATCGCTCGTTTTCCAAGTTGCAAAGATTACTTTACAACATTCTCTGAAATTGATACTCTCACCCCCTTTCATCCCGCATCTCCCTATGAAGAAAATTCTCGTCGCCATCCTCGGAGCAAGCCTGCTCTTCTCGTCCATCCCCGCTGCGGTCGCCGCAGAAACGGTGACGACGGAAAGCTCAACTGCGGCGATCGAGTATGTTCGGGCGCGGGGGATCATCACCGACACCGACGGAACATTCCACCCCGAGGCACCTCTCACGCGCGCCGACTTCATCACGGGAGTCACAAAGCACTTCTACCCGTTCGATGACCGCTCACAGTGCTACAGAAACATCGCCCCCAAACTACCCCCCAATTTCACAAAACTCTTCAGCGACGCTCCCACCTCGGCATGGTACGCGGAGGAAGTGTGCATCGCCATGCTCTCAGGTCTAGTGAAAGGCAACCGCGACGGCACGCTGCGCCCGATGAAGGGTCTCACGTACGCCGAAGGAGCAACGATCACAGCGCAGGTGTACGGCCTCACGTACCCGACGCTGCAGGTGAGCCGCCTCAAGTGGTACGAAACGCCCATGTGGGTGCTCCGCAATCACGGAGCGTTGCCGACGAGGGTGGACCCCGCAGCGCTCATGACACGCGGTGATGCGGCATGGATGCTTTATGCACTGCGTAACCAACAGCGCTTCCCGGCCGAAAGCACGATCTGGCGCGTTCCGGATTCGTGGAACGAGGGCTCGGAGGACATCATGATCCCCGACTGGAATGAAGGCACGGATGATATGCCGGCTGATTGGAATGAAGGCGCTGAGGAGCCTGAATGGGATGGCGGCACGCACTTCGAATTTGATCAGTTCGGCGAGCCCACCGGCAACTGGCCCAATCAGGTCCAGTGGCAGGACACGACGACGAGTCCCGAGGAAGCTGCCGCGCTCGCCGCATCTCATGATAATACCGACATCTCGGCCGAGACCGTGATGAATGCCATGACGCGCACGGCCCCGAGAATCTCGCGCAGGCAATTGCTGCTGCAGGTGGAACAGGCGGCAACGCAGTCGATGATCAGGTAAGCAGTCCTATGACTGACCCTGCCTCCATCCCCCGACCCCTTCCTCCGGAGGAGGAAGGGGAGAAGATTCGCAAGAGGCCACTTCCAAGGAATACACGATTCTTTTCGCGTGAAATGAGGAAAAATCCGACGAAAGCCGAAGCGAAACTATGGAAGGAATTGCGCTTCGACAAACTGGGAGTGCGCTTCCGGAGGCAGTACGTGATCGGAGGAAGAATACTAGATTTCTATTGTCCAAAATTCCGTCTGGGCATTGAATTGGATGGTGAAATCCATACTCGACTCTCTGTACGTCGAGAGGACGAATTACGGGATGAATATTTGAAAAAGGAACACGACATTCGTTTATTGCGTTTTAGAAACGATGAAGTTTTTGTAAATCTTCAGGGTGTGTTGCAGCGCATCCAAACGGCGGTGCTCCAAAGCAGCAAAACCATTCCCCCTCTCCTCAGGAGAGGGGGCTAGGGGGAGAGGCAGGGTCAGAACACCACCGGAATACTGACGCTCGCATCATTCTGCAGCTCACCGGACGGATTATCCTTCATCAGCACCAGCATGCCCGTTGGCGTCGCAGGAGTCGGGAATGTCAGTGTGACGGTGAAGGGAACGAAATCCATCGTCATCCAGTCACTCTGGGCCTGGGCGGGTTCAATGACGATCTGATTGCCGTTTCCGTCGAGGAGCTTCACGGGAAAGCTGGCTTCGAAGTACCACGTGCCGCGTGCCCGGCCCGTGACGGTGAGGGGACTTGCGACCGTCGCATTCGGCAATGGAGAATCCACCTGAATCAGGTCGCTCATGGACGAAGAGGAAGAGGAAGATGACGCGGTACCGTCGGGAACAGCAGGCGTGCATGCCGCGAGCAGAAGGATGAATGCGGCTGAAGTGAAACGTGTGAAAGAGGTGTTCATAGGCATGTATGATCGGGGAGGCAGTGTATGCTGTCAAAAACTTTCCCGCGCTTTCCATGCAGCTCACGGCATTCTTGCTCCTTATCTGGACGATCCTGAGCTTCGTCTTTTCATCGACGCGCTCTGTGGGCCTGGATATCGTCATACGTGACGGCCTTCTGCTCCTCGCCTTTCTCTGGCTCATAGGAATGCCTGCTGCGCAGCGGGGACTTCTGCGCGAGGCATTTGTACGCGTTCTTGGCTGGCTGACCATCGCCGTCTGCGGAGTCGGGAGCGTCATCTTCGTGCTGCAGCCGAATCCGCGCTTCGTCGGGATCTTCTTCGATGGCTCTGCAGCAGGCTATTTCCCCAACGCCTGCGCCGCGTTTCTGCTGCTCGGCTGGCCGGCAGTGTGGGTGATGCTACGGGGAAACAGGCTCCGTCCGGTGATCACCGGTGCAGTTCTCGGCTGCCTGATGCTGACGGGCTCACGGAGCGCGTGGATCGTGCTCGTCATTCAGTTACTCATCATGGGAATTCCGTTGATCCGCACGGCGTGGCGCCCGGTCGCAACCGCGTTGATCAGTGTGGTGCTCGTCATTGGTGGTTTGACTCTTGTGCGCTCCTTCTTCCCGATTGAAAGCATCGACGCGCGCATCACATTTACGGATGCATCGGGAGTCGTACCTGTCACGGAGCGACTGTCGCTCTGGAAAAGCGCCGTCAAAATATCGCTCAATCATCCTCTCTTCGGCGGCGGGCCGGGGAGCTTTCCGTTTTTGTCTCAGCCATACCAGACCTCTGTGCTTGCAACGTCGGATGATCCGCACAATGTGATCCTCGGATACGCTGCGGAGCGGGGGTGGATCGCTGCATTACTCCTGATGATCATCTGCTGTGTCATCCTGATTCCGCCGCTTTGGCGCAGAACTGATCTATGGACGACAGCTCTCTGGCTCGGCACGTCGGGATTCTTTCTCCACAGTCTCCTGAACCGTAACCTGATGCATGCATCATTGGTGATCATTTTTTGGCTTTCATTGGGGCTGATCGCGAATCACAACTCTCTGAGATTACGGTGGAAATCTCGCATTGTCGAAGTCGCGTTCGGCGTCATCCTGCTCCTGATCGTCACAATGTCACCGCCGCAGGGAGACGGCCTGCTCATCGAGGCCCGTCAGTTGCTCGATGCCGCCCGGGGTGGCGAGGCGGAAGTAAGATTGATCGATTATCTAGGACGGAATGGTGAAGATCCCCGCGCGTGGACGCTTCTTGGCGATAGCTTTTTGCAGCAGGGCAATGCATCCGGTGCACTGATTTCCTACGATCGCGGCTTTGCCCTCGGACGCCTCAACTATCCCGACGCCGCCGAAGGCTTCGTGCGCGTGGCGCTTGCGCTGGATGATCCTTCCGTAATCACGGAGCGGTCGGAGAGCATCGATCAGACGATCGGAATGTGGGTGCACGCGATCGAGATGAATGATCACTACGCGGCGCGGACGGACGCTCCCGAGAAGATCGTGCAGCTGATGGATGATCTCAGTCTCGTGTCACCGGAGTATGAGAAACGCTACGTCTACACGCGTGAACATGTCCTCGCAGAAGCCGCCCGCTACCGTGAGGAAGCGATGCGGCAGCCGCATGGATTTCTTTGGTGATCAGCAACCGTACGTCAACTTGTCCCAACTGCAGGAACATTGCTGCAAGTCACTCCCGTACGGCCTGCCCGTACCGATGCATTTTCCCGACGCGCAGTTTCCGCCGTGCTGGCACACTTCCCCCGCTTTGCGGCCGGTGGCGGGCAACGTTGTGGTCGGTTGGCCCTTGCAAGTGATGTCGTAGACGCTCTGCTTGCAGGAACACTGCTGCAAATCGGTGCCGTACGGACGACCCGTGCCGAGGCAGAACGTGGAAGCACAATCGCCGCCGTGCTTGCACACTTCACCCGGCTGCTTGGTGCCTGCCGGCGTAGTGCCGGGCTTGGGGCACCCGTTGATCGGCGGGGCGTTCACGCCGCGGGGCCGGTTGATGTCGGCCGCACAACGGCTGAGCGGCGTCTGCTGGCGATCGCAGGGGATGGTGCAGATCACGACGCCATTCTCTTCGCACTTCTCGGCTTTGGCATAGATCGAGTTCATCACGAGCTTGCAGTACCGGTCACCCGCGCCCGGGGAACCGCACGTGACGAGCTTCTTGTTCGACTTCACTGTGGCCGTGGGGCCGGTGGGCTGGTAGAACTCGCACATCACTTTCCCCGGATAGGCTTTCGTGTCCTCTTTGGGTTTCTCGGGCGGCTTGTATGGCTTGCTGCTGCTGGATCTGCGACGCGCGCTCGACTTGCTGCTGGAAGAACGGATAAGCGCTCCGCATTCCACGTACGCTTCGCGGAACTGATTCATGCTCGTGAGGTCGGTGTTGCAGTCCAGGTTGACGTTACAGGCGGGACACACCTGGCACGTTTTGAGTGTCCGCTCACATGCAAGACCTTTCTGCGGCGCGCCGTCGCAATAGAAGGTCGACTTGCTTCCGTTCACGCTCACGAGCGTTCTGGCATTGGGATTGAAGAGCTTGCACACGGCATTGGTTCCGAGCGCGGTATAGCCGATGCAACTGCGTCCGACGAGCGCACAGACTTTTTTGCCCGTGTTCATCGTGCCATCGTTCGCCTTCACGGCGTAGTAGGTTTTGCCTTGGTACGTCTTGGACGTCGGGGTCGCGGCCAGCGCGGGTATGATCA
>CAZXIO010000004.1:0-31541 GCA_964640805.1 uncultured Candidatus Peribacteria bacterium | reverse complement strand
CAATGCGAATCCCTTCACGATGTACTCCCGCAATCGCTTTGTCGCCCAGATGCGGAACTGGGTTGCCCGCTTGGAATTGACTCGATAACCAAGAGCGATGATGACATCCAGATTATAATGCTGGGTCTCGTACATTTTGCCATCCGAAGCAGTTGTCCGGAATTTCCGGATAGCTGAATCTTCGTTCAGCTCGCCGGATTTTAAGATGTTTTGCAGGTGCTCATTGATAGTGCGTACATCAACCTCAAATAACTCTGCCATAAGCTTCTGCGTCAGCCACGCTGTCTCGTCCTCCATGAGCACGCTGACGCGAACAGAACCATCCGAAGACGTATAGAGCAGAAAATCCGATTGCCTGAGTGGTTGAGCGTTCATAGGTGGTCAAATGTACACCCTTGGAGGGAAAAGGGCAAGAGTGGCAAGACTTATGTTAGCGATACAGGTGCAGGTAAAGCATGAGAAAAACCGGCGCGGTTATAGGCTCAGGTATACAATAGTTCGCTATGGTCGAACGCCATGATGAATCCCCTAAACAAGACCAATCCTACTTAAAAAGACTGGATCTCTTTCGTGAGAAAATTGAAGCGCAGATTCAGGTTGCAAAAAAATTAGTAAGGCAACGAATGGAAGGGTTGGTGATTCTGGATTTTGATATCCGCGGAGCGCTCTATGCGACGGCACTTGAGCTTGCGCCGAATGCACGAGAGATGGAGGCCGGAACCCTCATGCAATGGGCTGCACTGCAAAAACATGAACATTGTGTCGATATTGCTGCGGGAACGGGACTGCTTACCAGGAAAATTGTAGACCAGACGAAAGGGAAAATTTACGCAATTGACCCAAGCAAAGAACAACTGCTCGTTTTGCATCGTGACCTTCCGACAGTGCATACAATTCAAGGATCGCCGGATGATGCGGATATCGGTAAATCAATTTCGCCCGGAAGCGTAGATGTCGTCACGAGTCAGGGCGGGATTCACCACGTTCATGATCAACGAAGGATGTTTGAAAATATTGCAACAATGCTTGCTCCACACGGCAGATGCATTTGCGCAGATGTTTGTGCCGATACAACCTTGTCTCATCATTTCGACCAATATGTTTCAAAGAAATGTCTGACAGGACATGACTCACAATGGCTGAGCGAAGAGAGATTGCAGGCACTTATAGCAGGGCTTCCCCTTCAATTGATTCGTACGGAGCGCATACCCGTATCTTGGGCATTTGAATCTCGAGATGAAATGGCACTGTTTTTCAAAGGTCTGCATGCTTATGACCTCACGGAACAAGAAATATTGGCCGACCTGCAGGAAGCCATCGGCATTTTTCATGAAGGAGGAAAATATCGGGTCAATTGGCCACTTCTGTTCTTTCAAATGCAAAAACAGGAGTGATGCCGCTTGGATAAAGCACATTGGAAAATCAGCATATATACCCGACAATACCCCCATGAACACCTCCACCCTTTTTCATACCCAGACCCCCGACCATGTCCTCTCGCAACTCCAATCATCCCCGCAAGGGCTGAGCAGCGACGAAGCCGCAAAGCGGCTGAAAGAAAATGGTCCCAATGAGCTGAAGAAATCAACGGGCGTCTCGCCGTGGGCGCTGCTCTTCGAGCAATTCAAAAACGTACTCGTCATCATCCTTTTGATCGCGACGGTTCTCTCGGGATTTTTGGGACACGAAGTGGAAGCCATCACGATTGCCGTGATTGTGCTCCTTGCGGTCGTGCTCGGGTTCGTGCAGGAATTCAGAGCCGAGAAGGCAATGGAAGCGCTCAAATCCATGGCGGCGCCGACGGCGAATGTTATTCGTGGCGGGGAGCAAATAAAAATTCCGGCGAATGAACTCGTGATCGGCGATATCATCCTGCTCGCAGCAGGTGACCGTGTGCCGGCCGACGCGCGGATCATCGAGCAGGCGAATTTGCGAACGGATGAAGCGTCGCTCACGGGAGAATCGCTGCCGTCGGAAAAGGATGTTGCTGTGATTGCGAATCCGGAAGCTGCGACGGGTGACCGCAAGAACATGGTGTATGGGGGAACATCCGTGGCTCACGGCCGCGGAAAAGCCGTGGTGACTGGAACGGGCATGCAGACCGAATTCGGGAAGATCGCAGCAATGCTTTCGGACGTGAAAACAGAGCAGACGCCGCTGCAGCAGAATCTCGATCGGGTGGGCAAAACGCTCGCAAAGATGGCGCTGGGTGTCGTCGTCGTGATCAGCATCATCGGCTGGTACCGCGGCGAAAGCCTTATCGAAATCGTGATCTTCGGCATCGCACTCGCCGTCGCCGTGGTGCCCGAAGCGCTGCCGGCCGTGGTGACGATTTCGCTCGCGATCGGAGTCCAGCGGATGGTCAGACGTCATGCATTGATCCGGCGGCTCCCCGCGGTCGAGACGCTGGGATGCACGTCTGTGATTTGTACTGACAAGACCGGGACGCTGACGAAAGACGAAATGACCGTGCGCGAAATTTTCGTCACCGGAAAAACATATCAGGTCTCGGGCAGCGGATACGCGCCGACGGGATCATTTATGCTCGACGGGAATGAAGTGGAGATCGGCGGAGCGTTGAAAGAGTTTTTCCGTGGAGGCGTTCTTTCTTCCGATGCGAAGCTGACGATAAAGGACGGCGTGCACGACATCATCGGCGACCCGACGGAAGGCGCGATCGTCGTCGCGGCTGCGAAAGCCGGAATCCTCAAGGAAAAACTGGACGCCGAGTATCCGCGCATCGGCGAGATCCCCTTCAGTTCCGAAACAAAGCGGATGACGACGTTGCACAAGGAAGATGAGAACAACACGATGGCCTACACGAAGGGGGCTCCCGAAATGATGCTACCTCACTGCACGCGGATGTGGGGCGAACACGGCGAAGTTCCGATGACGGAGAGCGACAGAAAACAGATTCTGGATGCGGCGGCAGCGATGGCGAAAAAAGCTCTCCGCGTGCTGGCCATCGCCCGCAAAGGCGACGTCGGTTTGGACTCCGCACAACAAGGCATGAAGTTCCTCGGCCTCGTGGGGATGATCGATCCGCCGCGGCCCGAAGCCAAAGCTGCAATAGCCACCTGCAAGACGGCAGGTATAAAAGTAGTGATGATCACGGGCGATCATCCCGTCACTGCCGAAGCGATCGCGCGGGAACTGGGCATTGCCGTGACGGGCAAGACGGTGACGGGTGCGGAACTGGAAGCGATGGATGATGCCGCACTTGTGAGTCAGATTGATGAGATCGAGGTCTATGCGCGCGTGTCGCCTGCGCACAAACTCCGGATCGTAACGGCACTGCAGGCGCAGGGCGAAATCGTCGCGATGACGGGTGATGGAGTCAATGATGCACCCGCGCTGAAGAAAGCCGACATCGGTGTCGCGATGGGCATCACGGGAACGGACGTGAGCAAAGAGGCTGCGGCGATGACGCTGACGGACGATAACTTCGCCTCGATCGTCGCGGCGGTGGAAGAAGGCCGCGGCATCTTCGGCAACATCAAGAAATACCTGATGTATCTTTTGAGCAGCAACATCGGCGAAATCATCATCATGACAGTGGCGACATTGCTCGGCTGGCCGCTCCCCCTCTCCGCCGTGCAGCTGCTGTACTTGAACCTTGCAACGGACGGCTTCCCCGCCGTGGCACTGGCCGTGGACCCGCCCGAGAAGGACCTGATGCGCACCGGCCCA
The DNA here is from genome assembly GCA_964640805.1 of uncultured Candidatus Peribacteria bacterium. Classification (GTDB taxonomy): domain Bacteria; phylum Patescibacteriota; class Gracilibacteria; order Peribacterales; family Peribacteraceae; genus CAYTEH01. The sequence goes on along the minus strand of CAZXIO010000004.1, from coordinate 27,851 downwards.
CGCGATCCGCATAACGGGATCTTCACGCGCCGCGTCCTCGCATTGATGCTCACGGGAAGCGTGTGGCTGGCCGTGCTGATCCTCGGCGTCTTCTGGTGGGCTCAGCAGTCGGGCCGCGGCATGCAGGAATCGATGACGATGGCGTTCGTGCTGCTTGTGGTCTGTGAATTCGTGAAGTCCTACAACTTCCGATCCGATCACCTGAGCGTCTTCAGTGGAACCTTCAAGAACAAGTGGCTAAACCTCGCGATCCTGTGGGAACTCGTGCTCCTGCTGCTGATCGTCTACGTGCCCTTCCTGCAGGTCGCCTTCAAAACGTTCGCGCTGACGTTGGAGGACTGGGGCATCATCGTCCTCATGGCACTGACGATTATTCCCGTGCTGGAGACGGCGAAATTTGTTCTGCGGCGGATTCCCTCTCATTAGTCCAAAGCCGCCTTACTGGCACTGAGCTCAGCCAATTCCGCCGTAATGATCGACTGGCGCGACTGGTTGTAGGTGAGAGTGAGATCCCCGAGCAGGTCGGAGGCATTATCCGATGCATTGCGCATCGCGACCATGCGCGCGGAGTGTTCCGAGGCGGCAGTCTCGAGCACGGCCTGATAGATCTGGAGCTCGGTGAGTTGCGGCAGAATCGCATTCAGCACTTCCGCTTCCGACGGCTCAAAGATGTACTGTGTTTTCGGGAGCGGAGCGGTGAGGCTCGCCTGTTCCTCTTTCGTGAGCCGGCGTTCGGGGAGGATGTCATCGATCATCTTCTTCACGCCCTCTTCCGAGAACGGCAGCAGCGCCTTCACGGTCGGCTCCTGCAGGAGCGCCGAAATGGAATCGCTGTAGACGAGCACTACACGGTCATACGAGGCACTCAGAAAACTGTCGATGATGAGCTTGCTCACGGGCAATACATCGCGAAACTGGGGGTGATTGCTCTGAGCGGGGAACGCGGCGATGATCTTCTGCCCAGTACGCGCGAGGAACTGCTGCGCTTTGCGGCCCACAGCAATGAACTCCACCTGCGCCTGCGTTCCCTCCCGCACGCGCGCGGCGTACTGCGCGGTGGTCTTGAGAATATGCGTGTTCAGGCTTCCGCAGAGCCCGCGATCGGAGGTAAACACAACCATCAGGATGCGGTCTGCTGATCGTTCTTCCAAGAGCGGATGCTGACCGCTGTGCACGTGTGCAATTTTACGCAAAATCGTCCACGCAGCCACGGCGTAGCGCCGGAGCATCACCGCATTCTGCACGGCTCTGCGCATCTTGGACGCAGCGACAAGTTCCATGGCTTTTGTCACCTGCCGCGTCGATTTGATCGCTTTTATCTTGCGCCGAAGATCGCGGAGGTTATTTGCCATATCGAATGAATCGGTGAACCGGTGAAGACTCTACTTCTGCTCAGTCGTAAAACCTCTCCGTTCCTTGAGCGAATCAAGCAGCCGAATAAGTTCCTGCTCGGCTTCTTTGGTGATTTCTTTGCCGAGCGCGGCAAAGAGCTCCGCCCGTGCATTGATCGCCTGCGAAAGTTCCTGCTCGAACGCACCCACCTGTTCCACCGGAATCTGATCCAGATGCCCGTTCACGGCGGCGTAGAGGATGGCAACCTGCTCCGCCACGGCGGCGGGCTTGTACTGATCTTGTTTGAGGATTTCCGTCAAACGCGCGCCGCGATCGAGCTGCTTCTTCGTTGCAGAGTCGAGATCGGATCCGAACTGGGCGAACACCGCGAGTTCGCGGTACTGGGCGAGGTCGAGGCGGAGTTTTCCCGCCACTTTCTTCATCGATTTCACCTGCGCAGCGGAACCGACGCGCGAGACGGAGATACCGGCATTGATCGCGGGGCGGATGCCTTTGTAGAACAGATCAGACTCCAGGAAGATCTGACCGTCGGTGATCGAGATGACGTTCGTGGGAATGTACGCGGAGACGTCACCGGCCTGCGTCTCGATGATGGGCAGAGCGGTGATGGATCCTCCTCCGTGTTTTTCATCGAGACACACGGCGCGTTCGAGGAGGCGCGAGTGGAGGTAAAACACGTCGCCGGGGTAGGCCTCGCGACCGGGAGGACGGCGCAGAAGGAGCGAGATCTGACGGTACGCCCACGCGTGGCGGCTGAGATCGTCGTACACACAGAGCACATCCATGCCCTTGTCGAGGAAGTACTCGGCCATCGCGCAGCCCGCAAAAGGGGCGATGTAGCTGAGTGCCGCGGGTTCCGATGCTCCGGCCGAGACGACGATGGTGTAGTCCATGGCTCCATGCTTGCGAAGTTCCGAGACGATTTTGGCCACTTTGGATTCTTTCTGTCCGATCGCAACGTACACGCAGATCACGGGACGATCCGTCTGCTGTGTGGAACGCTGGTTGATGATCGCGTCGAGCGCGACTGCAGTTTTGCCTGTCTGGCGGTCACCGATGATGAGCTCGCGCTGGCCACGGCCGATCGGGATCATCGCGTCGATGGCCTTGATACCCGTCTGAAGCGGCACGCCAACGGATTTGCGGACGATGACGCCGGGGGCGATTTTCTCCACGGGGTAGAGTTGCTTCGAGGAAATGGCGGGCCCCCCGTCCTTGGCAACGCCGAGCGGCGAGACGACTCTGCCGATGAGCTCGTCGCCCACCGGAACCGAGAGCACCTGCCCCATGGCGCGCACCGTGTCGCCCTGCTTGATCTTCTGATAATCGCCGAACACGATGGCGCCCACCGAATCATGGCCAAGGTTGAGTGCGCTTCCGATGACTCCGTTGCCGAAGTCGATCATTTCGGCGGAGCCGAGGCGGGAGAGACCCTCGATTTTGGCGATGCCGTCGCCGATTTCACTGACGATTCCCACGTGCTCCTGATGCACTTCTTTCCGGAATCCGGAAATCTGCTTTTCGAGAGCTGCGACTAAATCGGTGCTGAGTGTCATGATCGGATTGGTGAAAAATGCTGGCCGGCGATGGCGTGGGCTGCCTGCGAGAGGGACGCACGCACGCTCAGGTCGACCTGCTCATCGCCGAAGGTGAGGATGACCCCCCCAAGCATCGCGGGATCCGCGCGCTCCGTGATCTGCACGGGATGATGTGTTTTGCCGGCGAAAAGCTTTTCCACGATTGTGCGGAATTCGCCACTGTCGCCCGTCGGCGTCGTGATCACCACCGCAAGAACTGATTTCTCGTCACGCATCTCGGCTGCAAGCCCGTGCACGATTCTCTGCAGAAACTGATCGCTGTTGGGCATCGTTTTGCTGAGCTGCACGAGAGCCTGCATTGTATCGGGTGTCAGCGTCATTGCAGAATCGCGGGGAGATCTTTCTGCACGTGCGCAAGAATTCGCTTCTGATCGTCGGACGTGAATTCTCTCTCGATGATTTTCTCGGACATTTTGATGATTACTTTCGCCAGCGTCTCCTGCGCACCCGAGAGCACGCGTCCGCGCTCGTCATCGGCCTGCTGCTTGGCTTTGGTAAGAATCTGATGCGCCTCCCTCTCGGCGCCCGCGATGATGTCTTTCTTCATCGATTCTGCGTGACCCTTCGCCTGCTCCAGAATCGCCGATGCCTCCCGATCGGCAGTACGGATGCGCTCTTGCTTCAGCGTATCCAGTTCGCGCTTCTGGTTCTCGATGTGCTTGGCGTCTTCCATCGACTTGCGGATGCGCTCGCGGCGATCATCGAGAAGCCGCAAAACGGGCTTATAGAGGAGGTACGAGAGAGCAACGATCAGAATGCCGAAGTTGATGGCCTGCGCCAGCATCACCTGCCAGTCGATGCCGAGAGTTGTAAGCAATTCCATAGAGGAGGGGTATTGTCAGATCGAGTAGCCCGCCGGAGGCGGACGTACAGAGGGATCAGACGAATTTCACAATGAGCGCCACGACGAGTGCGTAGATGGCCACGGCTTCGGCGAACGCAATACAGAGGATCATCGGGGTCTGGATCTTGCCCGAGGCGTCGGGATTGCGACCCACGGCCTCCACGGCTTTTGCGCCGATGAGACCGATACCGATGCCGGGTCCGATCGCGCCGAGACCCATGGCAAGCGCCATGGAGAGGTTTTTGGCGAAGAGAGGATCAATGCCGCCTGCGACGGCTTCAGCCGCGTGAGCGGGTTCCTGTGCAAACACGGAACCGGCGATCGCCCAGAGAGCAACGGCGGAGAAGGATTTGAGAGCTGTACGCATGGGACTGGGGGTGAAAAGGGAAATGAGTGGGAAAGGAGTCGAAATTGTCGGCGGATTGTAGGGAAGGGAGAAGAGTGGAAAGAATCAAGGCTTCAATGAGCCGCTTCATGATCACCATGCGCGGCTGAGGCCATGGAGATGAACACGAGGGTAAGCATCGCAAACACAAGCGCCTGGATGAACCCCACGAAAATCTCGAGCCCATAGAAGGGAGTCGGCACGATGTATGGCACCAAAGAAGACACAACGACGAGCAGCACCTCACCTGCGAATATGTTGCCGAACAGACGGAAGCTGAACGAGACGACGCGCGTGAATTCTCCCACGAATTCGAGTAATCCCACGAACGTGCCGATGCCATACGGCTTCTGCCACGGCATCACGAAGTACTTGCCGAGATGAGGCAAAATCCCCAGGCTCATCACTCCAAGCACCTGCGCCACGATGATGGAAATGGACGCGAACACGAGTGTCACGTTCACATCGGCATTCATGGACCTGAGGAGCGGGAGCGCCCCCTCTTTGGTATGCACCATAATGCTCCCCACGCCGGGCAGAATGCCCATCCAATTGGACAGGAGGATGAACAGGAAAAGGGTCGCGACGAACGGATAGAGAGCCTTTGTTTTCTTGGTATTTTGAAGAATGGAATCGAAGAAATCGAAGAGTCCCTCAATGATCATCTCAAGCAGAGCCTGAAAACGCCCCGGAATGAGTTTGAATCCGGCGGATTTCGCGGACGCGGCGATGAAGATCAGAACCGCAGTCGCCACCCACGCCATCACCATCGTGTTCCGGATGGGGAAACTGCCGATGTGGGCGATCGTTTCGGATGCGAGAGTCGGTGCGTGAATTGTTGCTGCCATGCCCCAAAGCGTGAGTAAAGAACAGACAAAAGTCAATGCTCTAAGAGCGCACTCATGGTCGGGCGCTGCCCAGCATAATGGATCACCGACGAATTTTTTGAACACATTTATTGTTCTTTCTTTTCCTCTTCCCTTCGGCGTTCCGGCTCCGTGATCTGCTCGATCATCTTCTTCACGGCCATGACGGAGCTGCCGAATGCAATGAGGAGGCCCAGTGACATGAATGCTGGTGAAGTGTTCAGATACTTATCGAGATACGCGCCGCCGAAACCGAAGAGCACCGCGGGAATGGCAATCACCCACCCGACCTGGCCAGCAAGCCCGATCGCGCGCAGGTGCGAAATTTCACCCGTCTTGCGGCGCTTGCGGGACGTGACGACGTGGGACATGCGCGGGCCCGAAGGCACGGGATCCGGCGCGGGAGCGGAGTTGTCAGAGGCTGCGGCGTCGGGATGCATGGGAGCAAAGTCGTGAATCCGGTGGTCGTCGGACGCCAGCGAGAGCGATACGGGAGGCCGTGCCTTGTGCCGATGACGCACGTACAAAGACATGGGAGCATCATAGCAAAGAGTGACATGAGCGACAGTCCCTCTTTTTCAGCGACGCGGTCGTCTGCGCCGTACGGTCTTGAGCCTCGCAAGTTCACGGTCAAGGATGGCGGTAGCGTCCGCGAAGCCTTCGGCATCGCCGCGACGCTCGGACACAAGCTTCTCCGCCGCAGCTTTTGCCTTTTCAATCTCTGCTTCTTCCAGCCCTTCGGCGGGATCGGCCGTGCGTGCCAGCACGCGGACCGTGGTCGCGTCCACTTCGATCGTTCCGCCCGAAAGCGCAAACAGGTACTCGGTATCGCCGTGATGAATGATCGCAACGCCGGGCGCGAGCGTCGTCAGAAGCGGCACATGCCCTCGCAGCACCGTAATCTCGCCGTCGGTGGTCTGCAGCGTCACCGAGTCGGCTTGGCCCTCGTAGATGGTCTGATCCGGCGTGATGATCTCGAGGTGCAACATAATGATAAATGGATGATCGTTGGGGCGTAGCATGCTACGCCCCTGCAACGCGAATTATGCAGTCACCTCCTCGATTCCGCCTTTCATGTAAAACGCCTGTTCAGGAACGGCATCGAGTTCGCCGTCGAGAATCGCCTTGAACGACCGAACGGTGTCTTCACGTTTCACGAACTTGCCGGGCGCACCCGTGAAGGCCTCGGCGACTAAGAAGGGCTGCGAGAGGAATTTCTGGATTTTGCGCGCGCGCTGCACCGATTTCTTATCGTCTTCGCTCAGTTCCTCCATACCGAGAATCGCGATGATGTCCTGCAACTCTTTGTAGCGCTGAAGAACCTTCTGCACACCGCGCGCCGTGTCGTAGTGTTCCTGTCCCACGACGGAGGGCGTGAGAATCGAAGACGTTGAATCAAGCGGATCCACTGCGGGGTAGATGCCGAGCTCGGCGATGGCACGGGAGAGCACGATGAAAGAATCAAGGTGGCCGAAGGTCGTGGCGGGCGCGGGATCGGTCATATCATCTGCAGGCACGAACACGGCCTGCACGGACGTGATCGATCCTTTGTTCGTGGACGTGATGCGTTCCTGCACCTGACCCATTTCGTTGGCGAGAGTTGGTTGATATCCCACTGCGGACGGAATGCGTCCGAGAAGGGCGCTCAGCTCGGCACCGGCCTGCGTGAAGCGGAAGATGTTGTCGATGAAGAGCAGCACGTCGCGTTGCTCTTCGTCACGGAAGTACTCGGCCATACTCAGGCCCGAAAGCACCACGCGGAGACGTGGTCCGGGCGGTTCATTCATCTGGCCGAAGACGAGCGCCGTCTTCTCCAGCACACCCGACTCCTTCATTTCGAAGTAGAGATCGTTTCCCTCGCGGCTGCGCTCCCCCACTCCGGCAAACACGGAGTAGCCGCCGTGCTCCGAGGCAATGGAACGGATCAGTTCCTTGACGATCACGGTCTTGCCGACTCCCGCTCCGCCGAAGAGTCCCACTTTTCCTCCCTTGAGGATGGGGCAGATGAGATCGATCACTTTGATGCCCGTTTCGAGCACTTCGGTGGACACCGACTGCTCATCGAACGTGGGAGCTTTGCGGTGAATGGAATATTTCTTCTTCGTCTTCACGGCTGGCATGCCGTCGATCGGATCGCCGAGCACATTGAACATCCGTCCAAGCGTTTCGGGACCCACCGGCACCGAGATGGGGGCACCGGTATCCTCCACCGCCACGCCGCGACTGAGACCGTCCGTGGATCCCATGGCCACCGTACGAACGGCATTGCCCTCCAGGTGCTGCTGCACCTCCAATATGAGCGTGTCATCTCCGACTTTGGTCGTGAGTGCGGCAAAAATGGACGGCATCTGACTGACGGACGGGAACTGGCAGTCCACGACGGCGCCGACGACCTGCGATACTGTTCCGGACATACAAAGGATAGGGATCCGATAAAGTTGGCGCATCGTAAGCGAAGCTCCGCTGTTATTCAAGGGTCTAAAGAAGAGATTTCCTGCTCCCCTCTCCTCGCAGAGAGGAAGTGGCGCGCAGCAACGGGTGAGGAGTAGCATCGGGAGGCATGTTTGCAGGCGTCGTCGCGTGGCTGGAACAGACCGCGCAGGCGGTGCCTTTGCCCGTATTCGTGATGATCGGCGGAATTGTGGAAGAAATCATCGCACCCATTCCCTCGCCGCTTGTGTCCACGCTCTCCGGCAGCATCACGGCAACCCAGCAGCTGGGGATGGTGTATCTGCTCTGGATTTGCGTGCTCGCGACATTCGCAAAAACGGCGGGCGCGTGGCTCTTCTATGTGCTCGGAGACAAGTTCGAGGATCTGGCCGTGCCGCGCTTCGGCAAATACATCGGCGTGAAGCACTCGGATCTTGAACAGTTCGGGAAGCACTTTAAAGGAACATGGAAAGATGAAGTGATCCTTCTGCTCCTCCGATCGATTCCCGTAATGCCCAGCACTCCGATCTCGCTTCTGTGCGGCATCCTCAAAATCAATCTGCGGACATTCCTCGTGGCGACCTACATCGGTTTTTACATCCGCAACCTCACGTTCATGCTCATCGGCTATACCGGACTCGCAGCCATGGAATCACTCATGCAAGGCATCGACACTGCGGAAACTGCGCTGAAACTTCTGATCGTCCTTGCGGTGGTTGGAATCTTAGGATGGCTCTATTGGAAACGCCGCAGCGGCCATGCCGCGCGATGGTTCAGGCAATGATTCACCGCAGAATCTCCAGAGCACGGAGCATCTGATCGTCGCGCGCCCCCTGGTCCTGCTTCACAACCTCATCCGGCATCACGCCCGCGCCGTCGATCACGTTCCCGTTCGGCGTGCGCCACTCCGCGATCGTCATCTTCAGGCTGCTGCCGTCCGTGAACTGCACTACCTGCTGCACCGTGCCTTTGCCGAATGTTTTCTCGCCAACGATGCGTGCGCGCTTGGCATCCTTCAGGGCGCCTGCAACGATTTCCGATGCGCTCGCCGAGCCGGCGTTCACGAGAACAACGACGGGAGTGGTGGTGACGATGGGATCCTCTTCGGTGAATTCGCTGTGCGTTTCGTCGCGCGCGCGGATGGTTACGTATGCGCTGCCCTTGGGAAGGAAGAATCCCGACACGACGCCCGCGGCGTGGAGCAGGCCGCCGGGATTGTTGCGCAAATCGAGGATGATGCCTTTCACATTCTGGCTCTGCAGATCCTTCATTTTTACCCGCAGCGCCGTATCGGTTGTCTGGCCAAACTGCAGCAGTTTTACGATCGCGATCCCCTCCTGCATCGTGATTTCCACTTCGGGAATGGTGATTTTCTCGCGCACGACCGACACATCCAGCTCTCCTCCCTCACGACGGATGTGCAGTTTAACCGTGGTGCCCTTGGGACCGCGGATTTTCGAGACGGCTTCATCGAGGCTCAGACCTGCGGTCGACACGTCATCCACCATCAGGATCTGATCTTTAGGGAGCAACCCAGCGCGTTCGGCCGGCGAGCTCCGCAGCGGGGAAACGATGATGATCGAACCGCCCGTCTGCTCGATGGTGGCGCCGATGCCTTCCAGTTCGCCTTTCAGCTGATTCTGGAAATTTTGCGCCGACGACAGAGGCATGTACACGGTGTACGGATCGTTCAGGCTCCCCACAAAGGACTGGATGGATTTCTGCATCGCCTTGGTGGCGTCCAGCTTCTCGGGATGCAGGTAATCCTCACTCAGCATCTGGTACACGGCACGGAGGATGTCTTCCTTGGGAAGCGTCCGTTGCGACTTGCCCGTAATGGGGATGGTGATCTTGATCGAACCGGGATTCGCCGTCGCAGGCACCCGGATGATGCGCTGCAGGAGCAGAATCGCTTCCTTGCCTTTCAGAATCTGGCCGACGCCGAATTGCTTCTCGCTCTGCGCACGCAACCAGTTTTTCTCGAGCGCCAGAGCCACGGCATTCGTCATGTCTTCCCCGCGCACATCCGAAAAATTCTTCGCGGTTTTCGTATCCGCGGGCGTCACGCTCTGCAGTTTCATGAGCAGCACAATCGCCTCTCCGCGCGTGATGGCCTTGCTCAGCTGGAGATTCTTCCCGAACGCGGACAACGCACCCATGGTATCGGCCGTCTGCACGTATGCGCGGAGCACCGATGAAACACCTTTGTACGGAAGAGTGCGCCTGCCTTTCTCGAGCGGCATCTCGAGTACTTTCATCGCGGCGCGCAGGAACTCCCCTCGCGAAACCGACGCCGTCTCGGACACCTGCAGCACCTGCATCGCGGCGGGAAGCACGGCGTTCGTGAGCGCCTGTGTCGGAGGCACGGCGTTCGTGAGCGCCTGTGCCGGGGGCGCCGCAAGCACCGGTAACTGCACGATCGGCGCAAACGCGACGAAGAAGCTGATGACGAAAACGATCAGGAGACGTATCAGACGTTGATCAGCCGGCAGCCGGACAATGTGCATTGAAGTACGCGGGAAAGCGCAGGGGGTTATCCTATACCACGAGTGGGGGATGACACCAACAATCTGTCGTGCTTCGCATGCAACCCGCAATGGCTGGAGGAATGAATGAACACCGATCACGACGGCACTTCCGCCGCTCCGAAGGTCTCGGTGAGCTTCACGTAACCGCGTTCCTTCATGTTTTCTTTCCTGCCGAGGAGCGTCGTGAGCAATGCGAACCCTCCCACGACGTAGAGCAACGTGGGCACGAGCAGGAGCGAGAGCATGTGGAAGGGCGATCCGGCCGGCGAGTGCAGCAGGTCGCCGAGCGTGCGCGGGTTGCCGGGGAGGATATCCGGCAACGTGACGAGGAAGTTGCAAAACGCGTGGAGCGAGAGCGCGATCACAAATCCAATCGCGATCATTTCGCGACGGAAGATGTCCGTCTCGCGGGTGCCAAAGAGCCTGTGCAGCGCCTTGAGCAGCGGGTGACGGTATCCTGCGCGTTCGCCCTCCTGCAGGAGCGGCTGTGCAAACGCGGCGAGGCCGAGGAAGTAGCCCGCCGTGCCGGTGCTGACGATGTGCACCATACTCGTGAGAACCGACCTGCCCGTGACATTGCCGACGAACCCCAGCCAGTCCGCTCCCTCGGGCCGCATCAGGTACTGCTGGACGAATCCCACGAAGTAGCCCGTGGGCGTCACATTCTCGGCGAATGCGAAGCCGATCGCCACCACCACGGCCATCTGCATCATATCGTCGATCGAGGTGATGGCCTGCGAGCCGGTCTTACGGAGCATCCAGAGTTTGCTCCCTTCCTCGATGCATCCCACGATGAGGAACGTAACCATCGACGCAACCACCGACATTCCCACGACAGGCAACCCCGGCCACAGCGTCCCCACGAATGTATGCGCGCTGCTGCCAAAGCTCTGGGTTTCGATGCGGAAAAGCAGGAAATCGAGCGAGACGCCGTGCCGCACGAGCGCATCGTAGTAGAGGATGGGAATTGTGGCCATCGCACCTGCGAAGAACAGAGTCAGCACGACACTGAGACGCTCACGGTGATACGGCAGGAAGATGGCGCACCAGAGCAGGGCAGGAATCGCGGCCACCGCGATCGCAATCACATGCGCCATGCGCGCATCGGACGTCTTGGCGGCAATCAGGTGCACCATGATCCAGAACAGGAAGGTCCCGAGGACCGTCGCTTTGGTGTGGTACTGCCAGTCGCCGAACAGCATGTTCCAGACGATCACGAGCAGCACGAGGCCCAACGCCAGCATGTACCCGTTCTGCGACGTACTATCGAGCATCGCTTCCCCGATCCATATCAAACCGAAAGAGAGCAGACTGCCGAAGAGCACGCCGAATGAAAAATGCGTTTTGTCTCCCCTTCTCCGTGCCTGCAAGTCCACGCATCCCAACACGGCCGCCACGACGCCGACAATCAGTAGATGCCAAACCGAGAAATAGGTGAGGAAATGTGTGTTTTGCATTTAATATATTATAGCACTTTTTTAGTAAATAGTATAGTCCCACCCCTCGGCTTGTATTTACAGCCAGAACCGCCAATAATGCCTCGTATTTAGGTCTCCTAAGTCCTAATTCCCAAGTCCTGCTTCCTATTCTCATACCATGCCAGCCGCTTCCCTCGATCAGCTCGTCTCTCTCTGCAAGCGCCGCGGCTTCATTTTTCCGGGATCCGAGATTTACGGAGGCTTAAGCAATAGCTGGGATTACGGCCCGCTCGGAACCGAGATGAAGAAGGCCGTGTCCGACTGGTGGTGGAGCCGGTTTGTGCGGGGCCGCCTGGACATGGTGGGCATCGACGCCGCGATCATGATGAACCCGAAGGTATGGGAAGCCAGTGGCCACGTGGCCAACTTCAACGATGCGATGGTGGACTGTAAGAAGTGCAAGTCGCGCCATCGTGCGGATCACCTGATCGAAAACGCGTATCCCGAGATCAAAGTGGAAGGGAAGACTCCGGCTGAATTGACCGCGATCATCCGCGAGAAACAAATCGCCTGCCCCACATGCGGACTCAAGACGGAGCTCACGGACGCGCGCAAATTCAACCTGCTGTTCAGGACGTCACTCGGAGCGCTGGAGAACGCGGATAATCAGGTCGTTTATCTGCGCGGCGAGATCGCGCAGGCGATGTTCGTGAACTTCAAAAATATCCTCAATACCACGCGCAAGCGTCTGCCGTTCGGCATCGCCTCCGTCGGCAAAGCCTTCCGCAACGAAATCACGCCGGGCAATTTCACGTTCCGGACGCTGGAGTTTGATCTGATGGAGTTCGAATACTTCGTGCGTGCCGAGGAATGGGAAGCACGGTTTGATTACTGGCTCGCTGAGCAAAAAAGCTGGGTGCAGGAAATGGGTTTTTCCTCCGATCGCATCCGCACGCGCGACCATACCAAAGATGAATTGGCTCATTACTCCAAAAAAAGCACGGACGTGGAGTACCACACGCCGTTCGGCTGGAAAGAAATGTTCGGTCTCGCATATCGCACGGACTTCGACCTCAAAAATCACATGGAGAAATCGGGCGAGGATCTGCAGTACACCGATCCGGATGACGCCACGGTCAAATTCCTGCCGCACGTGATCGAACCCACGTTCGGTCTTTCACGCCTGACTCTGATGCTTCTGCTGGAAGCGTACGATGAGGAAAAACTGGAAGGTGATGACACCCGAACCGTCCTTCATCTGCACCCGAGGATCGCTCCGGTGCAGGTGGCAATCCTTCCCCTGAGCAAGAAGGAACACCTCATCGCGAAGGCACAAGAGTTGTACAACAAAATTATTCAGGAAACGGATCTTCGTGTGGATTTTGACGTCACCGGATCGATCGGCAAACGCTACCGCCGGCAGGATGAAATCGGCACGCCCAAATGCATCACGGTCGACTTCGGAACAATCGGAGAGGATGCGGCGCAGGGGGAGAAAGATACGGTCACGATCCGTGACCGCGATACGCTGAAGCAGGAGCGGGTCTCGATTGGAGAAGTGATCAAAAAACTGAAATGATTGGTTGCCAAATGTTTTGCGTAAGCGTATAAACCCCCTACTCACTCCCGACCGATCGTAGCGATCCTGACCGCGGAGCGGTCACCCTGAGCTTGTCGAAGGGTGCTCGCATCGTGGCCCCTGCGCACCGGACGAAATGACGTTGGGAGGCCATGAACCACTCGCCTGCTGGCTCGGGTTCACGGCAAGCACCCAAGGATTTCCATCACCGTCTGCCTTTGTACCCTTTGTATCTTTTGTACCTTTTCATTCTATGATTCCCTCTGAAAAACAACTTATTGAGAGCGCCTGCCACTTCGGGCACCGCAAAGAGAGGTGGAACCCCAAGATGGCGCCGTATCTGTACGGCACGCGCAAGGGCATCCACATCTTTGATTTGACCCAAACGCACAAAAAACTGGAGGAAGTGTGTGCCGCACTTAAAAAGCTCCAGACCGAGGGCAAAACGATCCTGTTCGTCTCCACCAAGCAGCAGAGCATTCCTTTGATCGAGGGCATCGCCGGAAACCTGCACCAGCCGATGGTGACGAAGAAATGGATCCCGGGACTCCTCACCAACTGGCTCACCATCAAGCGCCGCCTCAAGTACTATCTTGATTTGCAAGGCTCCTTCAAGACGGGTGAAGTTGAAAAGTACACCAAGAAGGAGCAGACGTATCTGAGGAAACAACTGGCCAAGCTCGATACGGCTCTCGCGGGCGTCGCCAAAATGACCGGCCTGCCCGACGCCGTGTTCGTGGTAGACGCCATCCGCGACCGCGTTGCAGTGCTGGAAGCGGCCAAGCTGAAGATTCCTCTCTACGGCATTTGTGACAGCAACGCCGACCCCGATCATTTCACCGGGTTCATTCCGGCGAATGACGACGCGGTCAAATCCATCACGCTCATCCTCTCGGCCATCGAAAGCGAACTGGCCGACGCGTCTCCCAAAAAGAAAGACCGCGACGAAGAACTCGCCGCCGCATAATCCGGCGGGCAAGTATGCCCGCCCTCTTTCCACTTTCCTCTTTCCGTTTTCCACTCCCTCTATGACCGCAGTCTCCGCACAAGATGTATTTGCACTCAGAGCCCGCACCGGCGTCTCCATCCTCGCCTGCAAGCAAGCACTGGAGGACGCAGAAGGCGATCAGGAGAAGGCCATCGAGATCCTGCGCAAGCGCGGCATCGCGCAGGCCGTGAAGAAAGCCGACCGCGCGCAATCGGAAGGCGCGATCTTTATTGCTGAAAACGGATCAGTGGCCGCGATCGTGGTGCTGAAGTGCGAGACGGACTTCGTCGCGCGCAATCCGGATTTCGTCATGCTCGGGCAGCAGTTTGCCGACCTTGCACTGAAGGAAGGGATCGCTGCCGCGCAGAAAGACATCGCGACCAAACTTCCCGATGCCATCCAGAAGCTGGGCGAGAATCTGACGGTGGAGGAAATTCAGGAGATCGCTGCGCCGGCTTTGAGCGCCTACGTGCACAGCAACCGCAAGGTGGCCGTGGTGGTGGGTGCCGAACCCGCAGGTGCCGACCGGATGAAACTCAGGGATGCCGCGATGCATGCCGCTGCCCTCAACCCTGTCTACGTGCGACCCGATGAAGTGAGCGACGACGTCATCGCCAAGGAGCGCGAAATCTGGACGGAGCAGATGAAAGGCGAGAAGAAGCCCGAAGCGATTTTGGAGAAAATCATGCTCGGCAAAGAGAAGAAGTTCCGTGAAGAGAACGCGCTGCTCACGCAAGCTTTCGTGAAGGATCCAAGTATGACGGTTGAGAAGTACTTGGGGGACGTGAAGGTGACATCGTATGTACGGGTGACGGTGTAGGTCACCATTTGTGCCACGGCATCTCGATCTGATCGAGCGGAATGTCCTCGATCGACAGATCGCCTTTCTTCTTTTTGTCTTTGGAGAATAGTGTCGCCAGGCGCTTGCGGAAAATGAACAGTGACATGCCGATGGCTCCCACCGCCACGAGCAGGCCGATCACGAGCGAGCGAGCGCGGTCGAGTGACAGGAGGGACGGTCCTTCGTGCTGAGCGGAGCTTGCGCCGGCCGCAAGTTTGAGCACGCACGTCGCCAGACACTCCACGCCGCCGTCGCACTCTTCGCCCTGATCCTTCACATGATCGCCGCAGACTGGATTTTTGCAGTTACTGCGGCATGCGTCGGCGTTCGTGTCGGAATTCGTGCCGCCCTCGTCGCACTCCTCGCCCGCTTGAACGATGCCGTCGCCGCATTTCGTGAACTTGCAGTCGGCAGAGCAATTGTCCAGATTCGAGCTGTTGCCGTCGTCGCACTGCTCGCTGCCCTCCGTCGCGCCGTTGCCGCACAGCGGCAGCCTGCACGTATCGGTGCAACCATCGGCGTTGTTCTGGTTGCCGTCGTCGCAATCCTCGCCGGATTGCTGGATGGCGTCGCCGCACTTTCCGCGCTTGCAGGAGTTGCTGCAGGCATCGGGATTCTGCTGGTTGCCGTCGTCACATTCCTCGCTCGGCTGCACGATGCCGTCGCCGCAACCGGGCAAATGACATTCGTTCGTGCATCCGTCGGTGGGGATACGGTTGCCATCGTCACATTCCTCGCTCGGCTGCACGATGCCATCTCCGCACGCAAAATTTTTGCAGATGTTGCTGCAGCTGTCGGCATTCACATCGTTGCCGTCGTCGCATTCCTCGCCAGGGTGTACGATGCCGTCACCGCACTTGGCGCGGGTGCAGGCATTGGAACAGGAATCTTCATTGTTATCGTTGCCATCGTCGCAATCTTCGCCGGCCTGAACGACAGAGTCGCCACAGGCGGGAAGGCGGCAGGCGTTCGTGCATCCGTCGGTGTTGATGCGGTTGCCGTCGTCACATTCCTCGCCCTCATTCTGGATCGAATCGCCGCACGTCACCGGTGGCGGCGCAGGAGGGGCTTTGGATGAAGACGCGCTGCTTGCCAGCGCCGGGGCTGCGGACGCAGAGGACGACGCGCTGTGTGTGGATGACGTGGTTGACGAGGCTGCGGAGGAGGACGCCGCCTGTGCGGTGGCTGCGGACGATGCGGCGGCCGAAGAAGCGCTTTGCGGCGGATACTCACAGGCATTGCGGAACACCCAGTGACATCCCCCGTTGCAATTGCCTCCGTCATCGCAAAGCGGCACGGCGCAGTAACTGCCGCATGCGGCAACCGGTTTGAAACGACGTTCAATGCCGTCGCCTTCTTTGTCGTGGTATTTGTCGGCCGGCGGTTCGCATTCCTCTCCCGCATTCGGCGACATTTTTCCGTCACCGCACCGTAACGTCATGCAATCATCCCCGCACATCGTCTGCCCGTTGAAGCGGCCATCGTCACATTCCTCGCCGCTGTCTAAAATCGCGTTGCCGCATTTCCCTCCCGCACCGATGTTCTTGCTGATAGTGGGGCATCCGGGAGCGGGATACGGTTTGCCCGCACAACCCGACGTCGTATCGGCCGCAAGTTGGGACGATGCGAACGTCATCACAGACATTCCCCCGAGCGCCGAGGCAATCAGCCATGCATGTGCGCGTTTGGCGTGCATATATCGGGATATTGTAGCAGATTTGAGCATCGGTGTCATATACAATCAAGCACCAGCGAAGAGGGCAAGGAGAGCTGTACAGAGCCACGAAAATCGCGTATAATGTGAGGTGATGCCAAAAGGAAACATCCTCATCGCCGAAGACGACGCCGTGCTCCGAAACCTCTACGTGAAGAAATTCGGCATGGAGGGCTACGACGTGCGCACTGCGGAAGACGGGGAACAGGCCATACGCATGATCCGCGAACAGGCTCCCGACCTGATGCTCTGCGACATCCATATGCCCAAGGCCGACGGGTTCCAGGTGCTCAAGGAATTTCCGCGATCCATCCGCAAATTCCCCATCATCGTCCTCACCAATTTCGACCAGGGGGAATTCAAGCTGAAGGCACAGGAGCTTGGCGCCGACGACTACTTCGTGAAGAAAGACATGACGATCAGAAGTCTGGTGGAAATGGTGGAACGATTGAGACATCTCTGATGGCTCGAGGCGCTGCGGCGCACCTCGCCATGACATCAAAAAATGGTTTTTGTCATGGTGAGGAGCGAGGCATCGCAATGCCGAGCCTCGAACCATGACATCCAATCAAAGCTTCAACCAGCCGAGGAGTCTCCCGATCCAGTGGAACCTCGGAGGGGACGTGAGCGGCCTGCTTTCGAGGATTTCTCTCCTGAGCACATCGCGCAGTTTTTCCACCGATTCCTCGCTGCGGCCTTCCACGAGCACGTTCACTTCTCCCATCTCGTCGAGGGACGACGTCATCAGATTCACGGAGCCGATAAACGCCTTAGTACGGTCGATGAGCATGGATTTTCCGTGAAACATCCGCGGGTACAAAAACACCTCCACTTTGTCGCGCGCGCCCTCCGTGATCAGACGCGAAACCGTGTACATATTGGCGTGATGGTGCAGCTCGGCGTGTTCGGGGATCACCACGGTTACACGCACGCCTTCATGGCTTTTACGGATGAGTTCGTCGGTCACTTTCACGTCAGCAAAGTAACATTGCTCCAAAACGATCGAATGCCGTGCCTCGCGAATCAGCCCGGTCACCACCGAACGGATATCTTTGCGAAACTCGGAATTCATGCACAGTCGGACTCCGTTATGGTGCGTATCACGTACTTCGCCGTGCGTGAGATACTCCTCCACGAATCCTCCGCCGTTGAGCTCCACCAAATAATCGTGAAGACGGTGATGGTATTCGTCGGCGATGTTTGCACCGGCGAGGAGCAGTATTTTGTCGTCGATGATGTACACCTTTGCATGATCCTTGCGGTTTTCATGCGTGATGCGGATATTGGGGTGATGCCAGAACCGGTGCCAGAGGCCGTCCGGAGCATCACTCGTCGTGAGGAAATCCTGGCGGAATTCGAACATGTCTCCCACCGCTTCCTTGAAGATGTACACCTTCACCCCGCGATCCGCGATTTGCAGGAGCGTGGAAGCAATCCTGCGCCCAAGGACGTCGTCCATCCAGATGAACATCTGGATCACTATCGTGTGCTGGGCGCGTAAGAGGAGCTTTTCGATGCGGGGAAACATCTCGCGGTCCACCCAGAGTCGGGTGCGCGGGAAATGGCTGATGCCCGTGATGGGACTGCGGGTCCTGAGCAGCACCTCCGTACGGAGCCTATAGAACATTCTCCATCCCATAAGGCGGCGCTGGCCGCGCTTGCCGAAAACGTAGCGTAGGAATCCTCGCAGCATGGACTGAATCGCGCGCCGGCTGAAAATTTTGGAAATCTGCATGAGGGCAAGAATCAACGCACAGTATGGTCAACTCCCGTCATGAACGGAAGGAGTGACTTTGGTTTACTGAGTATGGTGGATATTGAGAACAGTATAGCATGGAGCCTAGGCGGAAAAAATGGTAGAATGGTATGATGCCCTCGATGTTCCAGACATTCCTGCCAATCATCGGCGTTCTGCTTGCCTGCGGGGCGGCGGCGTACGGCGTTCTGGCGTTCCTGCGTCTGCGCGCGGACGTCAGCCGTGAGGGTGGCCTGGTCTTCCTGCAGATTCTCGTGCCGAAGAAAGAGAGCAAAGAAGACAAAGAGGTCGAATCCGAACAGTTTTCCACAGGCAAAGACTTCCGCGAGGTGCTGGGAGTGATGGATCACCTGTACCAGTCGCTCCACAGTCTTCATACGTCCACGGTCAAGCAGTACACCAAGGGGCAGGAATTCTTTTCGGTGGAGTATGCGGCGCTCGCCGGCGAAATCCTCTTCTTCATCGTGTGCCCGCGGCGCATCGCGCATTTGATCGAGAAGCAGGTGACTGCGTTTTACCCTGACGCGATCATCGACGAAGTGGAAGATTACAACATTTTCACCGAGCAATCGGTGGTGGCCTCGGAACTGCTTGTGCCGGCCAAACCGTATGCCACGACCTTCAAAACGTATCAGCAGCTCAAAAGCGACCCGCTCAACACCATCACGAACGCCTTCAGTAAGCTGAAACTGGATGAAGGGGCTGCCGTGCAGCTGGTGCTCCGGCCCGCAGACACCGGCTGGCAGAAGAAAGTGCAGAAAGAAGCCGCGAATCTGATCAACCCGAAGAAAAGAC
Organism: uncultured Candidatus Peribacteria bacterium; assembly: GCA_964640805.1. Classification (GTDB taxonomy): domain Bacteria; phylum Patescibacteriota; class Gracilibacteria; order Peribacterales; family Peribacteraceae; genus CAYTEH01. The sequence goes on along the minus strand of CAZXIO010000004.1, from coordinate 8,756 downwards.
ACGGACTCAAGTGGTGGAATCCCCTCACGTGGATCACGGCGATATTCGACATGCTTACAAGCGGTGAGGCGACGGAACTGAAGCAGAACGAGGAACAGTCGTCGGGCGAACGGGTGTCGCAGATGGTGGAGGAGTACAGCAAGTCGCTGGACGAGAAAGCGAGCAGTCCGGGCTTCCATGCGGTGCTGCGGATCGTCACCTCCGCACAATCGGAGGCGCGCGCGCAGATGCTGCTCGAAACCGTCTCCGCCGCCTTCGCGCAGTTCGGCGACATCCACGGAAATAAGTTCAAAAAAGCGAAACTGATCAACCGTTCTGATGTCGTGTCACGCTTCATCCGCCGCTCGCCCCGCAGGCCTCTCCTGCACATGCTCCGGTTCCCGCGGATGCTCCTTGGGAGCGCCGAACTCGCAAGCCTGTTCCATCTACCCAACATCAAGTACAACAAAGTGGATACGATCAAATGGCAGAACTTCAAGATCGCCCCTGCGCCCAAGACTATCCCCGCCGAGGGACTGTACCTGGGCATCAACACGTTCCGCGGAGAGAAGAAGCGCATCAACATCAAAAACGACGACCGTTTCCGCCACTTCTACATCATCGGGCAAACCGGTACGGGCAAATCGTCTTTCATGATCAACATGGCGCGGCAGGATTTCCACAACGGCAAGGGGGTGGCAATCATCGACCCGCACGGATCGCTGATTGAGGATCTGCTCCCCTACATTCCTCGCTCCCGCGCGGACGACGTCATCTACTTCAACCCGTCGGATACGGAACGACCGATGGGCCTGAATCTGCTGGAAGGAAAGACGCCCGAGGAGCGGGACCTCATCGCCCTCGATGCGATGAACATGATGGTCAAGATGTTCGGCGAAGAGATCTTCGGCCCCCGCATCCAGGACTACTTCCGCAACGGCTGCCTCACCCTGATGGATGACGAGGAAGAAGGCGGCGCCATCACCGATCTCGTGCGCCTCTTCACGGATGACGAATGGCAAAAGTACAAGGTGACGAAAGTGAAAAACCCGATCGTCCGCAGCTTCTGGGAAAAGCAGATGGCCGCCACGGGCCAGCGCGAAAAGCAGGAGATGATCCCCTACTTCGCGGCCAAATTCGGCCAGTTCACGACGAACACGCTGATTCGCAACATCGTAGGCCAGACGAAGAGCGCGTTCGACATAAGCGAGGTCATGAATACCGGCAAGATTCTTTTGATGAACCTATCCAAAGGCCTGATCGGCGACATCAACAGCACGCTGCTCGGCCTGATGGTGGTGAATAAAATCCAGGTGGCCGCCATGCGCCGCCAGCGCGAAGGGAAGGAGACCCGCCGCGACTTCTTCCTGTACATCGACGAATTCCAGAACTTCGTGACGCAATCGATCGAATCGATCCTCTCCGAAGCCCGCAAATACCGCTTGGGGCTCGTGCTTGCGCACCAGTACATCGATCAGCTGGAGAAGGAGAGCAAGCTGAGCGGGGCCGTGAGCCTGAAAGGCGCCATCTTCGGCAACGTGGGCTCGATGATGTTCTACAAGATCGGCCCGCAGGACGCCGAAGTGGCCGCCAAGGAAATGGCGCCGGTGTTCAGTGAACAGGACCTGGTGAATATGGACGCCTTCAAAGGCGGCATCAAGCTCTGCATCGACGGCCAGCCGTCGCGACCGTTCAGCATCGACGTGCCCAAGCACTGGCTCGATAAATCATATGTTGCAGACCCGCAGGCGGCTGAGGCGTTCAAACAATTGTCACGACTGAAATATGGGCGTGCGAAAGACTTCGTGGATCGGGAGATTATGAGGAGAATAGGCGCATAAACTGAACGCTATCTCAGCAGGCAGAATGCCTGCTCCTTGCAGTGAGTCAGCTCATACCAAAGGCAGCCAGAAAGGCTGCAGCAGGCTTTCTGCCTGCGCCATGAGTAGAAAGGGGCTGAGTTCAAGGAGCGGCCTTTCTGGCCGCTGAGAGGGCATCGAGTACGCCGGGGGCCAATCTGCGCGCTATTTCTTTTCGACCCTCAATGGGGGCCGTCTTCAAAACATTTGCATGCGGAACTAACGCAATCTCATGTTGGGCCTCCGAATCATGGGCATCAGACACACACTAATTATACTTTATTGTGCAAATTTGTCAATCACCGCAATGCCACCGTCGTCACCGGCGACGCATGAATGATCAGACGGCTCTTTGTAGTGCCCACGGGCCAGCACGTGTAGAGAATCAGTTCTTCGCCCTTGCCGCGGAAGGGGGTCACGTCGGTGGGCTTGATCGTCTGCTGTCCGGTGACCTGGTAAACGTAGAGCTTGCCGCTATACGTCACGTACACGCGGTCTCCCGCCTGCAGCTGGTTTACCTTCGTGAAAATTTTCGTAAACTGAGAAACATCCCAAGCATAGCCGCTGCTGTGCCCGTAAATCATGATCTTGCCGTCGCTGCCGGGGTAACTGAACAGATGACCCACTCCGTTTTTGAGGACGGAGAGAAGTCCGTTATTCGTGAGCGCGTCCTGCGGGTGCGTGATTGTGAGATCCGTGATGCCGAGGCGCGGGATGCTGATGGCGAAGGGCTTAGAGGAGGCGTACTGCTTGGGGTCGCCATACTGGATGGGAGCGGACGAAGGAACGTAGGCGGGAGTGTTCTGCGCAGGGCGCACGGTGGGCGTGGTCTGCACAACCCTCTGGTTCGCCTCGGGCGAAACAGGATCCGTGAAAGCCGGCAAATTCTGCGTCTGCACCGTGTCGAGGCGGTAGAGCATGTCGAAGAACTGCCCACGTGTGACAGGCCGGCCGATCGTAACGGGGTCGCCGCCGAATGCGATGTTTTTCTGCATCGCTGTCTCGACATAGTTGTCGTACCAGTGGGCGCCCGCATTTTCGTCGGGGTGCACCCCGTATGCGCGCAGAAGCATCGCGACGGCTTCCTCGGTGCGCACATAGTTGTACGGCCTGAACGTGCGGTCGCTGTAGCCACTCAGAATTTCGGCCTCGAACCCGGCCTCCACGTAGGCTGCAAACCAATCGCCCTGGCGGTAGTCCGTGAAAAGCGGGAGCGACGACATGTGTGCGCTGAACCATTCCACGCGGCTGCGGTACGTCTCGCGGATCAGGAGAACCGTCTTGAGCGCCTCCGCGCGCGTGATGAAATCGTAGGGGCGGCCGTCTTTCACTCCGGCTTTCGTTACAAGATACGTGTACGCGTCGTTATACCGCGTGCCGCCGACGTCCCACTGCGCCTGAGCGGGAATGCTCACGGATGTCACCACGAGAACCGCTGCCAGAGAAGACAAGAGACGGCGAAACACAGGGTCAACAGAATAATCACATTCTTGCCTTTTGTCAATGTTATCCTTGGCTCACCGTTGCGGCTTCCTTATGGCTTCTGCTTGCTTCATACTGCCCTCCGCGATGGCACTCCAAATAGGCATTGTCGGCCTCCCCAACGTCGGCAAATCGACTTTGTTCAATGCACTGACACGGACAAAGGGCGCGCAAGCGGCCAACTACCCCTTCTGCACGATCGACCCGAACGTGGGCATCGTGGAGGTGCCTGACGAGAGACTGTCCAAACTGACAGAACTGGTGCAGCCCAAGAAGACGATTCCTGCAGCAGTCGAATTCGTGGATATCGCGGGGCTCGTGAAGGGTGCAAGCACCGGCGAGGGGCTGGGCAATAAATTTCTGAGTCATATCCGCGAGGTGGACGCCATCTGCCATGTTGTGAGAGTTTTTGAGGGCGGCTCTGTCATCCACGTCGAAGGCAGTGTGAATCCCAAACGCGACCGCGAAACGGTCGAGACGGAGCTCGCGCTCGCGGATCTGGACATGATCAAGAAACGCCGCGAGAAGCTGCACGGCTCGGTCCGCTCCGGCAATAAAGAGCAGAAGATCGAGGATGATGTGGCAAAGAAGATCGAAGAAGCACTGGAACAAGGCAAAATGGCTTCTTCCGTGACACTCGGCAAAGAAGAACTGCCGATCGCAAAGACCTTCCAGCTCCTCACCATGAAGCCTTTCATCTATGCCGTGAATGGGGCAGAGGACCAAGTGAAAACGCTGACGGCGGAGTCGGTTCGCACACAATTGGGACTTCCATCGAACGCTCCTATCGTGATCATCTCCGCAAAGATCGAGGAAGACCTCCAGGAACTCTCGGCGGAGGATGCCAAGACATTTTTGAGCGAACTCGGTGTCGACGCGTCTGGACTTGATCGGCTGATCAGGACTGCGTACGAGGCGCTCGGATACATCACGTACTTCACGGCAGGCGCGCAGGAAGTGCGCGCCTGGACGATCCACCGCGGGTACACGGGGCCGCAGGCGGCGGGCGTGATCCACACTGATTTCGAGAAAGGCTTCATCTGCGCCGAGACGATATCGTACAACGATTTTGTTCAGTATGGATCAGAAGCCAAAGCCAAAGAAGCGGGAAAGATGAGGCAAGAGGGGAAAAATTATATTGTCCAAGACGGAGATGTAATGCATTTCAGATTTAACGTATGACATTCATCGCCCGCGAAGAGGCCTTCACCTGCGAACACTGTGGAGCGTCCGTCAGTCCCCTGCTGCACGGCTCCTACCGCAACCACTGCCCCGTCTGCTTATGGAGCAAGCATGTGGATGACCGGGGCCCGGGAGACAGACTGTCACTCTGCGGTGGAATGATGCGACCGATCGGCCTCGATCAGAGTGGCAAGAAAGGCTGGATGGTGATTCACGACTGTGAACTCTGTACGAAGCGGATACCCAATAAAGCCGCTCCGGATGATGATTTGACGAAGGTATGCGGCGAAAAAAATAGTTCGTGAATGCATAATGTGAACAGGTTTTTCGTTGTCTTCAAGGGCTATTCTCACAGTCGCACTTGCAAATAATCAAAGAGAACCTCTAGGATCTCCGACTGTACGCACTCCGCGGGAGTGCGGCGCCGTTTTTTTGCTTTCACATTCCGTATGCGTGGCCGTGTCGCTCTCCTCATCGTGTGTCTGTTCGGAGTCCTGTTCGTCACATCGTGCGGAGGCAAGCAGCGTGTGAGCATCGTGAATGCACAGGGAAAGACGGTGGGCGAGATACAAGTCGACAGTCCGGATGAAGGGACGATTCTGCAGCCCGACGGCTCGGAGCGCGGCAGGGTCCGCGGCACTATGGTGCGCGATACGAAAGGCGCGCGCGTCGGCACGGTGGAGCAACGCAGCGAACACACGGTCATCACCGATGCAAAAGGCTCCGACGCCGGAACGCTCGAGAAGGGAACGGATTGCTACGGCAAGGGCAAAGCGAAATTGGGCACGGTGAAGGGGGAAGTGTCCGTGAATATGGCGGGGGCGGCGTGTTTGTTATTGCTTCTACCCAAGCAGTAGAAAAAAATACTCGTAACTAGCAAGAGTCCAAAGATTCCAAGGAAGCCAAGGTACAGATATTCATATAGAATCGAAAATAAGAGCTCAATTACTCCACAGAACATTTGCACTGGTGAAACCTCTGGTCCTCGGACTCTTTGGAATCCTTGGAATCTTTCGTCACGCCGCCTTCCTCAAACCGCTCACGTGCTTATCGCTGAACGCTGCCTTCAACGGTATTTTCTCCTGCACGTTTCCTTCGGGCACTGCGGCAAGCTGATCCTGATGCGTGGATGGATGGCTGGAAACCGTGAGCCTGAACTTCCCCTGTTCCAGTTTCTTACGGTGTTCGGGCGACAGGGACTCGCTGTCCATCACCACCTCAATCCCCTGTTCTTTGATGTCCGCCGCTACGCGCTCGCGGCCTTTTTCCTGCAAATGCGGATCACTTTCGAGACCGAAGTGGAGCTCAGCAAGAGTTTCCGACCGCTTCATCTCGCGCTCCAGATCCTCTGGCCCCTTCACCTTCTCGCGCAGTTTCTCGTACGCCGACGCACTCATGCGCCGTTTGAGCTTTTGCTGCTCATGTGACGGAAGAAAATCGAGAAAGGAAGAGTCCGACATGGGACAAGTATACGTCTAAGCGCAGTAATGACTATCCTTGAAGTTGATCAACAAGGGACGTGCCGTCGATTTCCAATTCATCGCCATCTTCCCGAAGCTCGCGACGGATACCGGCAACTCTTGCTTTCACGGAGGGGGAAGCTTCCTTTTTGTTTAGTGTCCCAATGTGCATGCCATCGATGTCTTGAGCACTAAGCAAAAACTCTCGTCCGTCATCTGCGTCGGGAAATTCTTCTCCTACATCAACAATATCATCTCCATTACCTGAACCGCGACTTCTTAATTTAAGATCACGTGAATCGCCAGGAAGTTCTGCTTCGTCGATCCAATAGCCGGATTGATGTGATAATGCACACATACGTATGTGTAGTAATAAAGTGCGGCAGTATTGTTCGGAGATGCACTCAACGCAAGGTTATTTGAGAAGAATCCCTTAAAAATGGCTTGTGATAGCAAAAAAATACCATCGTATGCTTTCAGGAGCACCCGCTCGTCCCCCCACAATCGAGACAAACCTCACACGACCCATTGCGCTTCATTTTGAGACTGCCGCAGGCACCGCACACGGACCCGGTGAAGCCCTGCAGTTTGGCCTGCTGAGACTTGTCAGGACCATGATCGGCGGCCGACTGAACCTGCGTCATTTCCTGATGGGTCTTCTCTTCCACGGACTGCCCGAAATCCATCGCTGACGCATTACTCCCCTCATCGACGACCTCCAGCCGCATCGCAAACGCCTCCTTGCTCTTGGTACCCGTCTCGTAGGCTTTGTCGACGAGCTCGGCGTTGTGGAGGCGCTTGGCCTTGTCTTTCGTGAGGAACTTGAGAGCCAGCCAGCGGCCGAGGTAATCCATCATGCTTTTCACCATCGGGATTTCCTTGTTCGTGGTCATACCCATCGGCTCGAACCGCGTGTGGGCAAGTTTTTCACAGATGAGATCGAGCGGCACGCCATACTGGAGGTTCAGTGAGAGACTCAGCGCAAGCGTGTCCATCACACCCGAGAGCGTACTGCCTTCCTTGCTCATCTTGATGAAGATCTCGCCGGGATTGCCGTCCTCGTACATGCCGGCATGAATGTAGCCTTCGTGCCCGGCAACCGAGAACTTGTGCGTGATCGACATGCGTTCGTCAGGAAGTTTTCGCCTTCTGGGCATTTCTTTCAGAACAATTTTCTCGATGATCCTGATTTCCGGTTCCTTGGACTCTTTGGAATCCTTGGAATCTTTGGCGTCCGACTTATTACTCAACGCCTGACTCATCTTCGAACCGTCGCGGTAGAGCGCATTGGCTTTGAGTCCCAGCTTCCAGCTGAGGAAATACGCGCTCTTGATGTCCTCCACCGTCGCTTCGTTGGGGAGATTGATGGTTTTGCTGATCGCCCCGCTGATGAAGGGCTGGGAGGATGCCATCATGCGGATGTGGCCCTCGGCATGAATGAAGCGCTTGCCCAGCTTCCCGCATTTGTTCGCACAATCGAAGACGGCGAGGTGTTCCGGACGCAGGTACGGAGCCCCCTCTACGGTCATATTGCCGCAGATGAACAGGTTCGCTTCGTCGATCTGTTCCTGCGTGAAACCCATGGCTCGAAGCATGCTCCAGTTGGGGTCGTTCATCCCTGTGGTGAGGGAATTCGAACCATGTTCCTCGGTGAATTTGAGACGCTTCATCGTGTCGTCACCCATCGTCCAGCGGTTGAAGGCGAACGGAATCTCGAACACCGTGGAGAGGTTTTTCTCCACCTTCGCGATGTCTTCATCGGTGAAACCTTTCTGCTTGAGGGAGGAACGATTGATGTGCGGAGCTCCTTCGAGGCTGAGCGATCCCATCACGTACTGCATGATCTCGCGCACTTCGCCCTCACTGTAGCCAAGAGCCTTGAACGCGGGCCCCACGGACTGGTTGGCGATCTTCATGTACCCGCCGCCGGCGAGCTTCTTGAATTTCACGAGCGCGAAGTCGGGCTCAACTCCGGTGGTGTCGCAGTCCATGAGCAGACCGATCGTGCCCGTGGGCGCAATGACGGTCGTCTGCGCATTGCGGTACCCATACTTCTCGCCAAGAGCGAGGGCTTTGTCCCACGCCTCTTTTGCAGTACGAAGGAGGGCCGACGGACAATCGTTCGGATCGATGCCGACGGGAGTCACTCTGAGCCCCTCGTATTCTTTGGCGGGCACACAGTACGCGGCGCGGCGGTGATTGCGGATCACACGCAGCATGTGCTCGCGATTGCGCTCGAATCCGGGGAACGCTCCGTGCACTTCGGCCATTTCGGCCGAGGTTGCGTAGCTGTCGCCCGTGAGGATCGCGGTGATGGCCCCGCAGATCGCGCGGCCTTTGGGGGAGTCGTATGGGATGCCCATGCGCATGAGCATGGCACCGAGGTTGGCGTACCCAAGGCCGAGCGTGCGGAACGTGTAACTGAGATCGGCGATCTCTTTGCTCGGAAACTGGGCCATCAGGACCGAGATTTCAAGGACGATGGTCCAGAGCCGAACAGCGTGCCGGAACCGTTCTATCTGGAACTCGGCATGCTCATCATCGTAAAAACGGAGGAGGTTGATGGAGGCGAGGTTGCAGGCCGTGTTATCGAGGAACATGTACTCGCTGCAGGGGTTACTGGCATTGATGCGGCCATCGGTGGGGCACGTGTGCCAGTCGTTGATCGTGGTGTCGTACTGCACGCCGGGATCGGCGCACGACCACGCAGCGTAGCTGATCTGGTCCCAGAGGCCGCGAGCCTTGAGGATTTTGCTGGGGACCGGATCGCGCCCTTCTTTTGCGGCCTTCTTGA
>CAZXIO010000003.1:13663-32184 GCA_964640805.1 uncultured Candidatus Peribacteria bacterium | reverse complement strand
GCTGCCACAAGAGACAAATCCTTCATCTCAGCCTGCAAAATTTCCCATTAGGCCTGAAATAGTCATCGTGTCATGTTGGCGATCCGGCTACGCCGCGGTTCGCGCTGCGGCGCGAAAAAAAGGACGACTTTGCAGTCGCCCTTCTCTCTAACGTGGTCTGGGGATTAGCAGCAAGTGCCGCCACCACCCGAGAATCCACAGGGACATCCACCGGTCATAACGATGCGGGGTAAGAAATAGAACACGCTCAGTCTAATACTTGCATAGTTAAGAATCAAGCCTTTTTTTATCACTTCTTTGCTCCGGGTGGCGGTGAAAAACTATTTTTCTTTCCCAGATCATCGCGGTGATACTTCCCGAATTCCGACTCCAATTTGAGCAATACGTCGTTCTTCACAACCGGTCCCTCCACACACATGCGGATGCCCAGCGGATCGATCACGCAGTTGCCGCAGATGCCGTAGCCGCACTTCATGTACCGTTCCATCGAAAGCTGCGCGGGCACGTCATGTTTAGCCGTGATCTCACTGATCTTCTTGAGCATCATCTCGGGTCCACATCCGAATACCTGATCTACAGGATGGCATTCCTGTTTTTTGGTGCCTTTGGAATCGCGTGGGCAGCTGGCGAGCATCTTCTCCAAAATATCCACATTGAAGCCCTTGTAGCCCACCGAGCCGTCATTTGTCGCTATGTGGAGGGATACATGCGGCAGGGCCTCCAGTTCGTTCACATACAGCAAATGCTCTTTGCCGCGTGCCCCCACGATCACTTCCAGCGTGCAGCCATGGCCCACCGTTTCTTTAGCGACGAAATACATGGGCGCCGCTCCGTATCCTCCAGCCACGAGCACGATGTGTTGGCCCGGTTCCCACTCGTAGAACGTCCCGAACGGCCCGCGGAGGCCCGCGAGGTCGCCCACTTGCAGCTTGGCGAACTCGTTGGTCATATCACCCACCGCGAAGAAGGTAATTTTCGTCGTGGCTCCGTCGTCGTAGGCCACGCTCATGGGGATTTCGTCCACGCCGGGCATCCACACCATCACGAATTGTCCGGGCTTTGCGCCGAGCGAACCGTCGAACGTGAACGTCCTGACCATCTCGGTCTCCTGTTTTATCGCTTTGATATGGTATGTTCGCGGTAATCGTGATTGTAGTTGGATAGAGGACATAGGTAGCGGGTTAGCTTGTTAGCGGGTTAGCTTTTTAGCTTTCTTACGATAATGATTGTGCAACAGGTTCATAGTTCTAAGAAGCTAAAAAGCTAACAAGCTGCGCGACGGGCTAATTCTTTGTGCATCCCCCCGATCAGATCCCTTACATCCCACACTCCTTCGTTCGTACACCACATCTGCATCTCGTCGCAGACGAGCTTGAAAACATCCAATCCTCGGTCACCGACCGCCGTCCCAATCCCGATCAGGGTCGCGCCGGCAAGCATCAGTTCCACCGCATCTTCACCTGTATACACTCCACCCGTGCCGATGATGGGCAATTTGCCGTCTGTTGCACCATAGACATCAGCAATGCATTTGACTGCGATCGGTTTGATGCCGGGGCCCGAGAGGCCACCCACCTTATTGGCCAAAATCGGCATGCGGCTGCGCAGATCGATCGCCATCCCCGGTCCCACGGTGTTGATGACGGTAAACCCGTCCGCTCCGGCCTTCGCGCACGCCTCCGCGATTTTCGCGATGCTATCCACGTTGGGTGAAAGCTTGATGAAGACGGGCGTCTTCCCGCTCACTTTTTTCACAGCCTTCGTCACCGCCGCAGCATCAGGCGCACTGCACGCGAAGGGTTTGCCGAATTCATCTTCCACGTTGGGGCAGCTGATGTTCACTTCCAGAAAATCGGGTTTGAGCGGCAGAATCGCTTCCGCCGTCAGCGCAAAATTTTCCACGCTCTCGGCGATGATGTTTGCGATCAGCGGCACGGGATGGTCCTTCAAAAACGCGCCCAGCTCCTCCTTCGCCTTTTCGGGCCCTGCATCGGGAACACCCACGGCATTGAGCGTCCAGTGTTCCGTCGAAATGATCGTCGGGTTGGGATGTCCCTTATGCTCCTTCAACCACAGAGACTTTGTCGTGATGCCGCCGGCACCGCGCTCCGCAATCAATTTCCACGAACTGGCCGTAATACCCATGATGCCCGAGGCGAGAACGGTCGGGTTCCCGAATTGGACGCCGAGGACCTTGAGGGAGAGGTTCATCGGTGGACATTTTAATGCGTTCCAAAGCAACACAACAGCGAATCTTGGTGCATGAGAACGATCAGTCCCTCGTACGCCGTGCTCCGCACGGCTACTCGGGATGACAAACCATTTTTAAAAACAAGGCGCGTCGACTCAATTTTTTAATGCACCGCATGCGCGGGGATGGACGATTTCAACTCCTCCAGGTCGGCCGCACATCCTGAGTAGCAGGCAGCGATAATGCCTCTACACACACAACACACATGTCATCTCGAGTAGCTCGCCGGAGGCGAGCGTATCGAGGGGCTAAATCGTTCTCCGTTTGGGGAAAAGCACATCTCTACGCCACCAGACGGCTCCCAGCAATATCACTCCAAACATGAGAAGCCGCAGCGGTCCCACGACATCACCGGGGAGGCTCACGAAGCGGATCGATTCGTTGAGAAGAATCAAGAACGTGGTGGCGAGCGCAGCCCCCCACATGCTTCCCGGTTTCCCCGCTACCGTCCACATGACGAGCGCCACGAACATGGGGAACAGGTAATCGGTGGGATAGAGGAGGTGAAAATACTGGGGGTGCAAAAAGTTGTCACTCGCGGTCGCTACGGCCAGCACAAGGAACGCAAGCAGGTGCACGCGCCACCGCTTGATACCGAGAGAGGCTGCGTGCCATTCCTGCTCCGCAAGCGCACTCAGTTGCCGCGCGAGAGCCGTGCGGTCGAGCCACAGAAAGAACGCAAGCCAACAGAGCGCGATGAATCCGCTCCAGAAGGCGAATTGTGCGGGACTCTGCATAAAAGCGAGGCGGGGGATCCGGTCGATTCCGAGCGCACCATGCGTGAAGCCTTGCCAGTTGAGCACGATGTTGATGAGGATCAGGTGCATGGCGATGGAGAGGATGCCGAGGCCGTCCGGTTCCAATCGCAGCGCCATCCACCAGAAGAGTGCCGAGCACCCACATGCGGCGACGATTCCCATGGCCAGGGCTGCAGCAAAACTTCCCGTCGCTTCAAGCGTCAAAAATGATCCGTATGCCGCAATAAGGCTCACCCCCAGAGGTCCGTAGTGCATAATCTTGCCTCTGCCGAACACGAACGTGTACCCGAGCGCGATGGGCAGCGAGAAGGAAATGACGGAGATGAGGTGGAGAAAGAAGGACATGTCAGGCGGCGCGAGCCTTGCGGGAGAAAAGACCGGTGGGTTTGATGAGAAGCACGATGATGATGAAGGCGAGAGCCACGGAGCTCTGGTAGCCGGCCGAGATGTACTGACCGAAGAACCATGGCGTACCCACTGCAAACTGTTCGATCATGGCGATGAGGTACGCGGCCGCGATTGTGCCCCAGAAGTTGTCTTTGCCTCCCGCAACCACCGCCGCATAAGCTTTGATCGTGAGCGGGAAGGCCAGTTTGGGCGTCAGATTCTGATCGATCCCGATAAAAATGCCCCCGCAGGCTGCGAGGACGCCGCTGCCGATGAAGATGATCCGATGAAGGAGGGAAGATGAGATGCCGAGACTGCGTGCGGCATCGGCATGTTGCACGGTGGCGCGGATGCGGCGGCCGAATGGCGTGGAGTGCAGCATCCATGCGACGCCGCAGACGAACAGGAGCGTGAAGACGATCAGTGCGATCTGTTCCACGCTGATGCGCACGGAATCAATATCCAGAAAATGTTTCCCGGTTCCCAAAATGCTGCGTGCCTGCTCGCGGAACAGGAGCAGGAGGAGTGCATCGAGAATCATGCTCCAGGCGATGGTGGTCACGAGCGGTAGGAAACGGTGATCGATGCGGTAGAACGGCGCGATTGCCACTTCAAATGTCACCCACGTCACCAGCGCCCCCGCGACGATCCCTCCCGGAATGCTCAGCCACAGCGGCAATCCGGCCACCTGATGCAGCCACCATGTTGCGAATCCTCCTACGAGTACCATCTGTCCCAGCGCCAGGTTGAAGATGCCCAGCACGCCGTACACCAAAGACAGGCCCCCTGCGATCAATGCTGCGAGGGAGCCTGCAATAAGTCCATTGATGAGGAGCTGCGCCATCAGTCCTTATTCTAGCGAGATCGGCTTGATCGTCACGATCTTCCCGTCCTTGAATTGCTTAAGCACGTATCCCACGCCCGTCACGTCACCATTTTTGTCGAAACTGAACGTGCCGATCACGCCCTTATAGGGTTCCATTCCGTTGAGCCATACGCGGATCGCTTCACCGTCCGTGGCGCCATTCTTCATTGCCTTCAGAATCACGCCCGCGGCATCGTAGCCGTGGGCTGCCCAGACGACAGAGGAGACAGGCTTGCCGTTCTTGGCGATGAAATCGGCCTCGAATGGCTTTCCTTCACCCGATGACGGCACGTCGATCAGTTCCATGCCGTCCACGGCACCGCCCGTGAGTTCGATCATTGTCAGCGAATCCGACGTATCGGCGCCGATCATCGGCTTCGTGAGTCCCGCTTCCAGATACTGCGAGACCATAACGCCGTTGGTGGCATCCGACTGACCGTCCGGGAAGAACACGTCGTAGTTCACTCCCTTCAGACGTGTGAAGAGCGAGCGGAAGTCCTTGGTACCTGGCTCCACCGTCTCGTTGAAGACCACATTCGCCGCTCCCACCTGCTTCACCACCGCGTCGCGCAACGCCGTGGCGTAGTCGGTGTTCTCGGCGATGATCGCGATCTTCTTGTATCCTTTCTCCGCGAAGTATTTGGCCATGGCTACACTTCGCAACGCGTCACTGGGGTAATCGCGGAAGATGAACAACCCGGCATTTGTCACGTTCGGGCTGCTTGAACCCGGCGACACCATCACCACTTTGCCGGCTTCCGCGATGGGCGCCGCCGCGAGCGTCTCGCTGCTGCAGAGCCCGCCCACGATGGCCTGTACCTTGTCGATGTTCACCAGTTTCTGCGCCGCACTCGCGGCTTCCGGACCCGTGCAGCGGCCGTCTTCTGCAATCAGTTCAACCTGCTTGCCACCGATGCCGCCTTTGGCGTTGATTTCATCTACGGCCATCTTGGCGCCGTTCAGCATGTCTTTGCCGAGCGCCGCCGCATCACCCGTGAGTGGGAGAATGGCGCCGATTTTGATGGTATCTCCGGCTGCTAGATTGCAGGCCGAAAGGCTCAGTCCCATTGCGAGGGTGGAGACAAGTGCTATGAAGCGTTTCATAAGAAATGAGGGGAAATGATTCACAGAAACTTTGCCCTCGGACTATTGCTCTGTAAAGAGCCTTTTGCGTGTCATGGTGAGCTTGGCCCTGCCTACCGGCAGGCAGGGAACCATAGGCACGCGTTGTCGCCCTTCGCAAGCTCAGGATGACAACGCTTTTACAAACAGATTTCCGGTTTCGGCGGAGCAATCAGCATCCCTCCATATGTCGGTTCATAGTTGTTATTCGCGTTCCAGACCTGAAAGCCACAGAGCCCTGCGTCGTAGACGGCGCGGATTTCATTGGCCACGTCCTTCTTTGCAACCCCGTACCCCTGAATCCAGGGCCGGAGTTTATGCGCGTGCTCGGGACCGAGCAGTTCGCTGTACCCGGTCAATGTTCGGTACACGAGGTAGTACATGCGGCTCACAGGATGCTTGGCGGGGTCGTAATACGCATTTGTAGTGAAGGTGGCCGGATAGGCCATAGGCGAGATCACATCCACGAGCGGTGCGAAGCGTCGGACGTCCTGCCCCAGCGTCTCGACGTTCATATCATAGTCCCAGCCCAGAATTGCGTAGGTACTGATGCCCAGCCGCGTGCGTGGCCCGCAGCGGTCGACCGTCTCGCGTGTTGCGCGCAGGAACATCTCGATGCGGTCCGCTTTCTCCTGTCCCGAGTAGGTGCGCAGGGCTCCGACTTCGGCGGTAGAGAAGCGAATGTAATCCAGATTGATTTCGTCGATGCCGCTTGCCGCCAGTTCGCAGATGATCTGCATGTTGTAGTCGATCGCAGTCTCGTTGCCCGGGTCCACCCAATCCTTGCTCAGCACGCGCTTGCCCTCTTTATCCAGGACGCGGGTGGCAGGGAGCTTCTTCGTGATGCCGTAGTCTTTGATCGAAACGAAGCGCCCGATTGTATAAATGCCGCGGGCACGGGCCATGTCGAGCACATGGGGCAAGTCGAGTTGCGGCGTGACGAGACTCAGCTGCGTTGCCATCGGCGCGGTGGAAGCAAAGAAGACAGTGCTCCCTTTCACATCGAATACCAATGCATTGCCTCCTGCCGCTGCCAGGTCGTCCATTGTCGATGTCAGGAATTCGTCGCGGCCGGCATTTGCCGCGCCCAGATACACGCCCTGCTTGTTGTCGCTGCGCGGGGGCGAGACGGTCGGAACCTCCGGCGGTCCGGGACGAAGTGCCAGCCGCTCAAGCCGCACCTTCCTGCGTTGTTCCAGTGTGGTGAGCGGCACCACGGGTGATGCCTCCGGCTTCGGGTTTGCTTGCGGCGGCGAGGCGGATGGAGGAGCATCCGACGATTGAAATGCCGCTTCGTGCAGCGAACGGAGCGACGGGCGCTCGGGTTGCAGGGTAAATGTCCGTGCGGCGCAAAAGCCCGCAGTGGTCATGAGTATGATCACGGCGCTCGTTGCGAACAGACAGTGGAAGAATGAAATGTGGGGGTTCATGAAGGTCGCAGGCCAACGTCAATCCGTCGGGTCAGCGCCAAAGTATATGGCTTGCAGTTTCTTGTCATGCTTAATTTCTTTCGGTGCCCCGCTCAGGACGATTTCGCCGACGTCGAGGACGAGCACACGGTCACAAATACTCGAGATGAACGGAAGGTCATGCTCAATGATCAGCACCGTCTTGCCCTCGCGCTTCAGTTCGGCGATCAGTTCCGCCACCTGCTTGGTCATCTTCGGACTCACGCCCGCGGTGGGTTCATCAAGCAAGAAAAGTTCTTTGCCCGATTTGAGTGTCCGTGCAATCTCCAGTAACCGCATCTGCCCGCCGGAGAGCGATCCCGCCTTCTTCTTCCCGTGCCCCGCGAGGCCAACCATATCGAGTGTGCCGCGCACAACGCTTTTGAGGTCACCGAGTGCGCGTCGCTGATCGCGCGGCAAGGCTTCGAGTGCTACGAGGATATTTTCCTCCAGCGTCATCTCGCGGAAGATGCCGAAGTTCTGGAAGACGCGTCCGAGCCCAAGTTGCGCCCTCTTCGCCGGCGACACGGAGGTGATGTCCTCACCGCGCAAATGAATTGATCCGTGTGTGGGTTTCAAAAATCCCGAGAGCACGTTGAAGAGAGTCGTTTTGCCGCTGCCGTTTGGCCCGATCAGCCCGATCACATCCCCCTGATTCACGTCGAAGGACACGCCCTTCAGGATCTGCTGGGAGTTGAGGGTGAGGCTCAGGTGGGAGACGGAGAGGAGGGGCATGGGGAAACTATAGCGCGACAAGTGTTCCTGCACGATCCCTCGTACGCTCAGCGCTCCGCGCTGAGCTACTCGGGATGACAAACGCTTTTTAAAACAAGGCGCCTCATCCCATTCTGCCAAATATAGCCAGTGCGCGGTGCTGGCTGATGCCAGTTCTCCGAGGTCGGCCGAATAACATGAGCAGCAGACAGCGCAGAGGCCCTTACACATACAACACACATGTCATCCCGAGTAGTTCGTGGCCCTTCGCTGTGCTCAGGATAAACTCCACCACGAACGTACGAGGGACCGCTCAGTTCTTCACCACCGCCTTCATAAACGCCGCGAACAGCGGGTGGGGACGGTGTGGTCTGCTCTTGAACTCCGGATGAAACTGGCTGCCCACCATGAAGGGATGATCTTTCAGCTCCACGATTTCCATCAGGTCTCCCTTGGGGGAATCGCCCGAGATAATGAGTCCTTTCTCTTCCAGTCTCTTACGGAACGCATTGTTGAATTCGTAGCGGTGGCGGTGGCGCTCACTGATCAGAGCTTCACCATAGGCGGCATGGGCTTTGGTCCCACGTTTCAGCTTGCACGGGTATGCGCCCAGCCGCAGCGTGCCGCCCTTGCTCCTGTCTTTATGCTGTCCCGGGAGGAAATGGACAACGTACTGGTCCTTGTTCAGTTTTCCCGCTTCGTCGAACTCTTCGCTCGTGATCTTTGAGTCCCCCAGCATCGCCCGCGCGAATTCGATCGTCATGATTTGCGATCCGAGGCAAAGCCCCAGGTACGGCGTTTTTGAGGTGCGCGCATAATTGGCCGCCGCGATCTTCCCCTCAATCCCGCGGCTGCCGAAGCCGCTGCTGACGATGATCCCGTCGGCCTTCTTCAATTTTTCCCACGTTGCGGCGTCCTTCTTCTCTAGCTTCTCCGAATCGATCCATACGATCTCGGCATGGCGCTTCTCGAACACCGCAGCCGTCTTGATGGCTTCGATCTGGCTCAGGTACGCGTCGTCCAGTTGCGTGTACTTGCCCACCATGGCGATCCGCACCTTCTTCTTGGCTTCGTTATGGCGTTCTTTGCCCTTCTCCCACTCGCGCATATTCGGCTTCGCGGTGCCCAAATCCAACTTGTCCGCAATAATCTGCGCCATGTCGTACTGTTGGAAGTTCAGGGGGACATCATAGATCGAATGGACGGTCGGGGCCGGGATCACGGCCTTACGGTCGACTCCGCAGAAGTGGCTGATCTTGTCGAGGAGCTCGGGCGCTATTTTCCCATCCGCCCGGGCCAGGATCATGTCGGGATCGAGGCCGCTGCGCCGCAGGTCGCGCACCGAAAGCTGCGTGGGTTTCGTCTTCAGTTCTTTGCTCGCCGCAAGGTAAGGGAGGAGCGTCAGGTGCGCGTGGAACACGCGGTTCGGACCGAGCTCAAGCCTCAGTTGTCGAACGGCTTCCAGAAACGGTTCGCCTTCGATGTCGCCCACGGTGCCGCCGATCTCGATCAGCATGATCTCGGCCCCGCTCTTCTCCGCTGCCTCCTTCATCCTTTTTTTGATCGCGTCCGTGATGTGGGGCACAACCTGAATCGTCTTCCCCAAAAATTCCCCGTGACGCTCTTTGCCCAGCACTTCCTGGTAAATCTGCCCCGTCGTCACTGTGCTCAGTCTGCTCATTGGTTCATCGATAAACCTCTCGTAGTGGCCCAAATCCAAGTCTGTCTCGGCACCATCGTCCGTCACGAACACTTCGCCGTGCTGGAAGGGGCTCATGGTGCCCGGATCGATGTTCAGGTAGGGATCCAGCTTCTGCACGAACACTTTGAAGCCGCAGGCCTTCATGATCGCCCCGATCGAGCTAACCGCAATGCCTTTCCCCAGTGAGCTGCAGACGCCCCCCGTCACGATGATGAATCGGGTTTTGGACGGTGAGGGTTTCTTCTGAGCGTTCATACAAAAAATGGGCGGTCCGGCGGGAGGTGTGTTCTTCTGGAGGAGCCCGCCGTGCATTCTACTCGGCGAATGCTCAGATGCAAGTGGAAGGCGGCAGATGGCAGAACGGCAAATATTTGACAAAATTGCATTATAAAGTAATTTGCGCAAGATTTCTTCTCATGGAGCAACTCGCCAGTCGTCTCCGGCAATTTCGTTTCAAAGAAAAGGCCGCCGCTTGGGATGGCAACGTGACTGGAATTCGTGATCAAATTCTTACAGAAGTAAAGAGACAGTTTCGATGGCTTGAAGAGAGCGATATCACTTTTCTCACGCAGGTTGTTGGGATGCGTGTGCAGCAAGGCCCGCAGGGACTCGAAAATGACGCGGCCGCCTTCATTCAGTTTCAAGTTATCAGTTCTTATCTACGGAGACGTTTCGGGACACTCACCGATGCTGGAGAACTCACGCGCGCGACGCTGCAGCCACTCAGACCCTCCCTCATGGTGAATACGCTGCGTTCATCACACGCTGCCATCACTCGGCTTCTGGATGACATTGGATTTGAGTTTGAAGAGGTTGGTTGGGCCCATGATACGGGGCTCTTTGCATATGACAGACAGGATGAAAAACGCTCGGCCGATTCGATCAAAGCGATGCTCCGCACTGCAGGTGAAGGGAGATTGTACGTAAAAGAAGCGGCGAGCATGGTGCCTCCGTACCTGTTTCCAAGGCCCCCGACTGGCAAAGCGATGAAAGTACTGGACATGTGTTCCGCGCCGGGCGGAAAAACATTGCGGCTTGCCGGCATGTTTGGTGAGGAATCAGAGATCGTGGCAAACGACAGAGGATCGGACCGCTTGGAACAGATGCGGCGCGTGTTGAAAGAGCAAGGGGCATCATTCGTCCGCACGACGAACCAAGACGGCAGAGAATTTGCCAAAACCCCGAATGAATTCGATTACGTTCTATGCGATGTGCCCTGCACTGGCAGCGGCAACTTGCGCAAAGGGGACAGCCCCGAAAATATAGTTATTCTCAAACTAGGGCCCGACGAAAATTCTTTTCCCAAAGTGACCGAAATTCAGCGTGAACTGCTCCTTGCTGCCATTGCCACGGTGAAGCCAGGCGGCACGGTCGTCTATTCCACATGCAGCAACGATCCTCGCGAAGACGAAGAAGCAATCCACTGGGTACTGTCGCAATCCAATGAGGTGGAAATCGTGGATCCACGATCCACTCCCGCCCAATCCGCCAATCAAAAGTGGGATCTTGGGCCGGCGATCGCCGATGCGAATGCAGTTCAGGCAAAGCTCGGCATCCCCAAGGTACCCGTTGTTCGCATTTGGCCGCACCGCTACGACACGAGCGGCTTCTTCGCAGCCGTGCTCAAAAAGAAGGAGAAGTAACAACTCACACCGCCCTCCTCTTCACTTTCATCTTCTTGCTCTTTGTCGCGTTTCGGACGGCACTTGAAGCGGCTGTGCCGCCTTGTTTCACCATTTTCCGGAATTGATGCTGCGCTTCGGTGAGCTTCACGGCCGCGAAGTGTTTTGCCTTCCGGAAATTCTTCTGCACGTCGTCGCTCTCCACGAATGTTTTCACTTCCTTGGCGAGCTTCTTGCCGTCCTTGGCCAGATGTGAGCCAAGACTCTTAGCCGCGGTTTCTGCGTCCTTCGCGTGAGTCAACTCATGACGCAACTTCTCGTTGCTCAAGATGTACGCGGCCATCGCGCCGCCGAGTGTGCCGAGGAGGAGGGAGACTTTCTTCATAGAGAGAGTGGGGAGATGAGACGAATTATACTCAGGATGCGGAGAAAAGGAATAACGGAGTAATGGAATAGTGGAGTAATGGGACATTCGGCATGCATTGCTCAGACGCTCGTTCCGTTATTCCCTTACTCCATTATTCCAATATTCCTTCAATGCTGCGATTTGAGCGGTGCTCAGAATCTTTGTGAGTGCCTCGTCGGAAGCCACACGTACCGAACTCAATGCCCCGAACTTCTGCAGTAGTTTCTTCTTCGTCTCTTCTCCAATCCCCGGAATCTCGTCCAGAGCCGAGGCTTTCATAGTGGTCTTCGCGCGCTTCTCGCGGTGAGCGTTGGAGAATCTGTGAGCTTCGTCTCGGAGTCTCATCAATAAAAATTTTCCCGGAGAGTCAGATGGGCAAATGGTCGGATGGGCATTGCCGGGCATGAAAATCTCCTCCTCACGTTTCGCCAAACCGATCACGGGGATATTCACTCCGAATGACTTCAACACGCTCACGGCCGTCGAGAGCTGACCCTTGCCACCATCGATCACGATCAGGTCGGGCGTCGCGGTCAACGAAGGGTCAACTTTGTTCTGGTGCGCCTCCCACATCATGACGATGCCGGGCAGATCGCCATGTTTTTTCTTTCGTTTATCCATAATTTTCTGCAATGCAGCAGGAGGAGTCATCACGTAACGGAAGCCCATCGATGCATAGTATTCCTCCAGCTCCGGAGGGTTTGTGACATACACTTTCCCTTTTTTGACGCCACGGAGGAGTTTCCGGATCAGGAACTGCCCGAGCTTGTGCCCGCGGAACTCCGAGCTAACCCATACGGATTTGACCTCCGTCAGTCCTCCCTTGTGGACATAGAGCCGGGAAAAACCGACTATTTTTTCCTTCTGCCGCGCGACGATGAAATCCGCATACCTGATGTCCCGTGTCCGGAACTCATTCGCATGAGAATCAAAAATTTCCTCAATCGTTTTCTGTTCCTTCTTCACGGCTTTGCCAAAGGTGACGCCGTCGGCCTTCCATCGCTTCTCTTCCGCCGGCAGATCCTCCGTCAATCGTCGAAGTCTCCTGGTCAAAACCTCTTTGATGGACCGGTAATCGTCCACGTCGCCGCGCTTCAAACTTCGAATCGTGAAGGAACGATACTGGTCACTGGCCGCTTTGCCATCCTTCATCACGACCATGCTTCCCACGGTCTCCGTCCCACCCAAATGGCTGATGTCGTACCCCTCTATTCTTCTGGGGGGCTCTGCGAGCCCCAATATCTCCTGCAACTGATCAAGTGCATTCTTCGCGTTGCGCTCCTCCGCTTCCCATTTCAGCTCCATCTGCTTCGCCTTCTCGCGCGCATTGCGTTCGGCCAGCTGCAGGAGATGTGACTTGCGGCCGCGGGAGGGAACCATCAGTTCCACAGGACCGTTCCGCCGCTCTTTTAAGAGTTCACGCATGGCACCTCCATCATTCATTGCCTCAGGCAAAAGAATCGTCGATGGGATCTCGCGGCCGTCGTCGTAGAATTGCGGCAGGAATTGTTCGAGGACGGACACGGCGTCTTCCGCGCGGCCCACAAGCGCAAAATGCGATTCGCCGATCAATCGTCCGTCGCGCCGATGGAGGATAACCACATGCGCGCGACCGCTCAGGACCGCGACGCCCACAATGTCGGATTCTTCTCCCGACCCGTCCGTCACAATCTGACGGTCCGTCTTCCCCTCCACGATCTGAATGTAGTTGCGCAGCTTCGCGGCTAGTTCGAACTTGCGGTCCCGTGCCGCGTTCTCCATCTTCTCCTTCAAAATGCCTTTCACTTTTTCATCATGTCCCTTCAAAAACTCGATCACGTTCTCGATGCGCTGTAGGTACTCGCTGGCATCAATTTCGCCGGCACACAGCCCATTGCAACGTCCTATTTGATGCTCCAGGCACTCCTTCAATGACCCGATTGATCCGGGCTTCTTATTCAGAACATCAAGCGACTGCCTGCACGCCCTGTAGCCGAGCGCTTCGTGCAGAAAATCCAGCGTCTGGTACACGCGTTCGCTGTTCAGATAGGGTCCGAAATATTTCGAACCGTCCTGCGAGAACCGCCGGATGGCTTCGACTGCGGGATAAGGATCGCGCACGCGCACCTTGATGAAGAGGTAATTTTTATCATCCTTCATCAGGACGTTGTACTTTGGTCTGAGCTGCTTGATCAGGTTCGTCTCGAGGAGCAGGGCCTCCAGTTCCGTCCCCACCACCGTCACATCAAAATCCGCGATGATTCGGAGGAATGATTCTTGCCACGGTCCACGTAAAGCCGCGGAGCTTGCTCTGAGAGCCGCCGAAGAGCGGCCACGTGGCGCTGCCCTTACGTAGGAAGCGAGTCGTTTCCTCAGATTCTTCGCCTTGCCCACGTAGAGGACGGTCCCTTTTTCATCCAGCCAGCGGTAGATGCCGGGGCCCGTCGGCGACTTCGCCACGCGTTTGCGCAGGTCGGGGAGGCGGGGATTGACCTCTTTTATCGTCTGCTTCTTCGGAGCGGTGCGGCGACCACGGGAAACCATGGCTGTATTGTATATCGTGCCTACGGCTATTGTGTGGATATTCCACGTAACGCGAGGAGATTATTTAATGTTTTACATTCACTGCCAAATGTTCTTGTAAGCAAATAAGCCACATCTTCTTCGCCGAGCACAATGCACAATTGTTTGCAGGCTTCTGCAGCGACGACAAAGAGTGCCGTTTGGCGGTAGACGCCGCAGTCGTTTTGCCACAGGAGGGCCAGGATGTCTTGATCGCGATGGCAGCTCAAGAGGGCCTGCAGTACTGCTTCCAGCAAATACGGATTGCCGACCACGGTTGCGGGATCCAGTGATTCGTACAATGCGGCGATACAATCGAGCTTGCCCAGATTGAACAAACTCAACAGGTACGCATCGGCGATTCTTTTTTGACTTGAAACAAGCTGGGCTATCTCGGAGGGATTTTTCCCGCATGCGGTCTCGACGAAATCGATGATAATTTCGTGCCTGTTGCCATGCAGCAATGCGGTCACGATCCCGACAAGGTGGGCATCATGCAAGCGCAGCATTTCGGCCAATTTCATGAACATCGCATGCATTCTCGGATCCTTCTTCGTGTACGTGGTGTTTCTCTCCAGCTGCCGCATCAGGTTTGAAGGATTCAAGATGCTGGGTAGCAACGAAGGAATTCCATTGTCTTTGCAAAATTGCTCAAATTCATCGATATGTTCCAGGTATCTCCCGTGCAGCAGATCTTCCGGCTGACGTTCATCATCAATGGGGGCATCCGTGATACTGAGTGAAAGCGCAAGTACTCTGTGGAGAAGCGCCCTCGTTGCCGGGACATCATTCAACAGGAACCGCGCGGATGCCAGGTCTCCCGCTTCATGATCGAGCAAGTTCATTGCGGTTGACGTAAACAGGCGCGTCACGGACATGTGGTTGCGATTGCTGGGTCGGTCACACACGATTGAGCGCGCGGTCACTACATCGTTGAGTGCCCGGGCACCCATCACTTTCAAATTCCATGCATCATCGATTGCTTGTTGAATGAGTTGCGCATGTGCTTTATATGCGGGGGATTCTTTTGGCAATTCTTGAATCTCGTTTCCTCGGTTCATATAAATCGGAAAATACAAGGAGGGTATTCGAGCGTAAATGGTGCATGCGGTCAAGAAATCCCTGTAGGCCCTGGCTATAATTGACTTTTCCGCTCCAATCTCTACCCTTTCCCTGATTTCCGGTCGGTTTACCCGTATCGGAGGATTCGGCGCACATGCCGCTTTTTCATCCCTGCCGGCTAAAGCCCTCACGGCGACGGCCGGTCTTCTCCCACCATTGTATGGGTCAGTACGCTCTGGAACTGTTCGCCCCCGTCGTGGCGATACTCGGACTCCTCTATAGCCTCGTGTTCTGGAACGGGGTGAAGCGCGCCGGCGATGGCACTCCCGCCATGCAGAAGGTGGCGCACGCCATCTCCACGGGAGCACGCGCCTTCATCAAGCGCCAGTACCGCACGATTACGATCCTTTCGATCGTCGTGGGATTTGGAATGCTTCTCGTCTACGGTTTGACCTCCAAAGATGGA
Source organism: uncultured Candidatus Peribacteria bacterium (assembly GCA_964640805.1). GTDB lineage: Bacteria > Patescibacteriota > Gracilibacteria > Peribacterales > Peribacteraceae > CAYTEH01. Next base: position 16,840 of record CAZXIO010000003.1, on the reverse strand, counting down.
GCGGGCTGGACGCACGGATTCGAAGTGGGAGGAGCGTTCCTCCTCGGCTGTCTCTTCTCGGGACTCTCGGGTGTAGTGAGCATGGTCGTGGCGACAAAAGCGAATCTGAAGACTGCGGCAATCTCGAAGCACGGCCTGAATGCCGCGCTGCAAATGGCGCTGCGCGGAGGAACCGTCTCGGCGATCGTCATCACGGCATTGTCACTCCTCGGCATCAGCGGTCTCTACCTGATGTATCGCATCGGGTTCGGTATGGAGGTAGCCGGCATTCCCAAACTGATCGTCGGCTACGGATTCGGCGCATCGTTCGTCGCGCTCTTCGCTCAGCTCGGAGGTGGCATCTATACCAAGGCGGCCGACGTGGGAGCCGACTTGGTCGGAAAAATCGAAGCCGGCATTCCGGAAGATGATCCCCGCAACCCCGCCGTGATCGCCGACTTGGTTGGAGACAACGTGGGTGACTGCGCGGGACGCGGCGCGGATCTGTTCGAATCCATCTCGGCCGAAAACGTGGGCGCCATGATCCTCGGCGTCGCGCTTGTCCCATACTTCGGTCTCAAAGGCATCCTGTTCCCGCTAATTCTTCGCAGTATTGGTCTCGTGGCCGCCATCATTGGCGTCTACTGCGTCAAAGCAAAGAAGGGCGAAGCGCCCATGAAGGCGATGATCCGCGGTTTCTGGATCACGGCGATCCTCACGACCATCGCGCTCTTCGTGTGCAGCGCACTGATGCTCACAAACGTACAGTCGGCTGACTGGATGCAGGCGCTCACCGGGGCATTCAGTACGAGTAACTCTGCGTTCTGGTATTTCCTCGCCGGCCTCGTCGGTGTGCTCACCTCGGTCGCATTCGTGTACATCACGGATTACTACACGGGTTCGCAGCACCGGCCTGTGCGCGCCATTGCGCAGGCAAGCACGACAGGTCATGCAACCAACATCATCTCGGGCACGGCCATCGGTATGGAATCGACGGGCCTCACGGTCGTCACGGTGTGCACAGCGCTCTTCCTCTCGTACTGGTTGGGGGAACAGACGGGCCTGCCTACGGGCGGTCTCTACGGCACGGCCGTGGCCACCATGGGAATGCTCGCCGTCGTCGGGTACGTCCTTGCGATGGATATGTTCGGACCGATCACCGATAACGCGGGAGGTATCGTCGAAATGTCGAAAGCCCCCGAAGAAATGCGCGTGATCACGGACGAACTGGATTCGGCCGGCAACACGACGAAAGCGCTCACGAAAGGCTACGCCGTCGGTTCGGCTGCACTCGCTGCATTCCTGCTTTTCTCTGCATACCTCGAAGAGGCGCACTTCCAAGTCGTCGACCTGGCAGACGTCAAAGTCTTCGTCGGCGCGTTCTTCGGCGCAATGGTCGTGTTCTTCTTCACCTCGCTCACCATCCGCGCCGTCGGCAAGGCTGCCGGAGTGATCGTGGAAGAAGTCCGCCGCCAGTTCCGCGAGAAGAAGGGGCTCATGCATGGAACCGAGGAACCCGATTACGCCGCATGCGTGGATATCGCAACGAAGTCGGCTCTCAAAGAGATGATTATGCCGGGCATTGTCGCGATTGCCGCGCCGATCATCGTCGGCGTGGGGCTCGGCAAAGAGGCGGTTGCGGGATTCCTGATGGTCGGCACGATCATCGGCGTGATCCTCGCGGCCTACCTGAACAACTCCGGAGGCGCATGGGACAATGCCAAGAAGTACATCGAGCAGGGTGCACATGGCGGCAAGCGGAGCCCCGCGCACCAAGCGGCCGTCACGGGCGACACGGTCGGCGATCCGTTCAAAGACACCGCGGGTCCCTCGCTTCACGTCCTCATCAAACTGTTCTCGACGCTGACGTTGGCGTTGGCGGCGCTGTTTATGTAATCAATCAGGAATCAAAAGGAGCCTGCGACGAGAGTTGCGGGCTCTTTTCGTTTGCGCTCTGCAATGATCACAACCCCACCTTCGCTTTCTGAATCGCTTTGTTCTTTTCAATCGTGTCCGAGAGCTTCTCGGCCCGTGCCTGACCCGCTTTCTTCATCTCGTCCGGAATGCCTTCTTCCAGCTTTTTGAGCGATGCATCGGCGCTTGGGTACCCATACGTCCGTGCCACGGCCAGCCATGCGTAGCCTTCAACGAAATCCTGCTTCGTCCCCTCGCCGCGGATGTACACGATGCCGAGGTTAAAGGCGGCTTCGGGCAGGCCCATCAGAGCCGCTTTCTCGAAATATTCCTTCGCCTTCGCAAAGTCCTTGGTCGCGCCCAGTCCCCGGTAATACATCAGCGCCAGTTGATAGGGCGCACGCGGGTTGCCGCCGTTCATCGATTGCGTCAACCACCTGCGGGCTACGACATAGTCCTTCTCCGTGCCTTCTCCTTTCAGATACATCATGCCGACGTTGAATTGCGACATGCGCTCGCCCGCGCGGGCAGCGGCTTCAAACAACTGGAACGCTTTCTCCTCATTCTTCTTCACGCCGATGCCGTCGTGGTACATGGCGCCCAGTTCAAATGCAGCCTGCACGTCCCCCGCGCGGACTCTGGTTTCCAGTTCCGCAGCCGACGCAGCCTTGATGGGCGAATTGCCTTCGGTCTCAATCGGAATGGATACATTCGTATTCGCGGCTTTGCAGCCCGCGAGGAGCAGGAGGCCCAAGAGGCAGAGAAGCGGCGCCGGTGCGATCGATTTTCGCATGGATGCAGTGTAGCCCTGTTGCTATTCTTTTGCCGTGCTGTCCGTCGACTTTCTCATCGTTTTTCTTTGCTTCTTCACTGCTGCCCTGGCCCTGACGATGATTCTCAATTTGTTCGTCCTGCAAGTGCCGTATGTCCCGACGTCGGTCAATGTCGCCCGTGCAATGGTCAAAATTGCAGGATTGAAGGGACACGAGACCGTCATGGACTTGGGGGCGGGGGACGGGCGCGTGCTGATCGAAGCCTCAAAGATCCACCCCGGTCTCACCGCCATCGGCATCGAATACGTGCCGACGGTGTGGATCATCGGGAAAATGCACATCCGGTGGCACGGCGCATCTGTCCAATTGCGCCTTGGCGACGCGCTGAAGGCCGATGTGAGCGGCGCCCACGCGATTTTCCTCTACCTGAGCCCGAACCTGATGCAGAAGCTCCAGGCGAAGTTCGATGCCGAGCTTCCCAAAGGCACGTCCGTCATTTCGCACACGTTCA
>CAZXIO010000003.1:0-13563 GCA_964640805.1 uncultured Candidatus Peribacteria bacterium | reverse complement strand
CCCCTCTCCCTGCGGGGAGAGGGGGAATGTTAGTTGTAATTTTTTCGACGGCGCAGAAATCAACGATGTAATGGTCGAAGACAACCTGCCTGTGGAATTTTACGCCCGCGCATTGCTTCCTGCGAAGGACGTGCCACAGTTTTCGTTCGGCCGGCGTCATGTATTTACGTAACTTGCGTGCAAACAATGTTTTATCAATGTTTGCGATCAGGACTGCCTTTGGCTGAGAAATGGGTCTCATATGGGTGAACAAAAACAGAAAAAATTCCCCCTCCCCGCCGGGAGGGGGTTAGGGGGAGGAGACCTTTTGCAACGCCTCCCCCCGCAGCCCCCTCTCCCGTCTCCAGATCAGGATGCCAAGAAGTCCGTACGACCCGACCAGAAAAGCAGCGCCGACTTTGGGTGCATCCAGCGATGCAAACGGCACCGTGGCCAGTGTGCGTGTGACGAGCGTGATGCCGCTCAGGGCCACGTACGTCGGGATGCTCAGGAGTTGTCCGATCAGGGGCGACACGACGCTTCCCATGAGTGAAAACGTCCCGAAGAGCATGGCCCATGGGACGAGCGGCGGCGCGAAGAGATTCGCAACGGGCGCGATGAGCGAGAGACGGCCGAACAAGTGCAGCATCCAGGGGACGGTCGCAATCTGCGCCGCGAGGGTGAGCTGCAGGGTCTGCCGGATCCCGAATTTTTCGGGAAGAATCGTCACCAGCCGGTCAAGCAGCGGTGCGACTTCCGTGATGCCGATGAAAGCGAGGAACGAGAGCTGAAAGCCCGCGTCGTACCAGAGTTGCTTGGGGTTCCAGCTGAGCATCACGAACACGGTCCAGAGCAGAGTCAGTCTTGTGGTCTGCAGTCGCCCCGTCTGGATTGCGAAAAGTCCGAGGCAGCCCATCACTGCGGCACGGACGACGGATGCACTGGCGCCGGTGAAGAGCGTGAAGGCAGCGATCAGTGCAATCGATGGAATAAATCTCCATTTAAGCGGTAACCAGAAGAGGAGCATCGAGAGCACCGTGATCACCATCGTGATGTTGTAGCCCGAAATGGCCACGAGGTGAGTCAAACCCGTGATTTTGAATTGCTCGCTCAAATCCTCCGGCATCGAGCCGCGCGAGCCGGTCAGAAGCCCGATCAAAAGCGACGCCTGCGGTTCGGGGTAGAGCACCGTGATGCGGTCTTCGACGCTCCGGCGGAACGCGTACAGCCATCGCAGAATCATCCAGCCCTCATTCGGTCCGCTGCGGTTCAGGTTCGCTTTGTAGATGACGGCGTACATCGAGTATCGGCTCAGGTACTGGTCGTACCGGAAGTCTTCGATGGCACCGGGACGTTCAAGTTCTCCGCGCACGGTCACACGGTCTCCATACTGATACGGGACGGCTGAGTGGTCCGTCACAAGCACGTTGCCATGGACAGGGATCGATTGATCGCCGATCAGAATCGATTTTGCAGCAACGACGTACTTTGTCGAACCGCTGCGGCGGTCCGGAGCATCGGCGATCATGCCGTGGATCACGCTTCCGGACCCCGACGCATGCCAATCAATCGTCGCGGGGGAGGGGACGTGCGTTGAGTGGGAGACGGAGACGAGGGCGGACACGATTCCGAGGGTCAGGGAGAGCGTGATGATCGCGGCGGGACGAGTTTTGGAGAGTACGAGTCCCCGCCTTCGCCAAGGCTTCGGCGGGCAGGCAAGGATTCCAAAGAGTCCAAGGATGCCAAGGACAGTCCAGATGATCGCGGGGTACGTCGGCTGCTGATACCACTGAAGGATCAACACGGTGACGGCGAAGGACGTCAGAAAAGTGTATGAAAGACGGGAGAGGTGCATAGCAAATCATCATCGGGGATCCAAAAGCGATGTGATAGAGCATCCGGGATGGATTGTTGCGGCAGGAGCCGTTTTTTGGCATCTGTCAGATGTTTTTGGAGGTTTCTTGTTGTAAGAAACATCCTGCCAATATGATCCATTCCTGCACGCTCAGCGTATCGGGCCTTCGCATCGGATCAATTCCGCTTTTTTTGAGCAGTTCCATCCCGTCCGGCATGTTTCCGATCGTATTACTGAGCATTTTGCGCTTTCCTGAGAACCCGATTTTCACGAGTCTGAGCACCTGATCGATCGTGTCTCTGTCCGTCAGTGGTTTCGGGTGCGAAATGATCCGTAGCACTGCCGAGTCCACGGCCGGAGGAGGCAGAAAGCAGTGTGGTTGCACCTTGCAGATCACGCTCGGAGTTCCAAACAGCCCCACCATGATCGTCAGGATGCCGGCATGTTTCGTGTCGCAGATTTTTTCGGCAACTTCGCGCTGGATCAGGAGCGTCATCGAGCCAGGCGGCGTCACGGATTCCAGATACGCATGGCGAATCAGGGGTGAGGTGATGTGATAGGGGATATTGGCGACGATTTTGTACGGTGTCTCTGGCAACGGCGTCTGGAGCGCATTGTTCCTGATGATCGTCAGATGCTCGGTGTAACTAGACTCCGGATCCGCTTCCAGATACTTCTTCATCACCGGAATCATTCGCGTATCCAGCTCGATCACCGTCACGTGCCCCGCATGGCGCAGGAGTTCACGTGTCAGAATCCCGATGCCCGGTCCGATTTCCACGATGTGATCGGTCTCTTTGATGTCCGCCGTCTCCACGATTGTTTCCAGCACGTCTTCATCCACCAGAAAATGCTGGCCGAGGTCCATGTTGAGCTTCAGTCCTGCCGTGCGGAGAACCTGCCGGACTTCATCCTGCAATTCCGTCATAGGACGAGGCGAATTTTCTCTCCCAGCTCAATAATTCTCTCCATCGGAATCCCCGCGATATTCAGCCGCCCGTCGCCCGTCAAAAATACTTTGTGGTCATTCTTCAATTTCTCGATCTGTTCCCGCGTCAGAGGCAGCATGGCGAACATTCCGTGTCCCTCGACGCTTTTGCGCATTTCAGAAGGCAGGTTTGCGTGGAGCGTCAGCCGTTTACGGTCCAGAATTTCGCGCGCTGCTGCCATATCGTGCAGCCACTCGTCCCGATATTCAGTCTGCACGGTCGCGACGATGGATTGGCCGAACGTGGCCGCCGCGGAATGCACGCCGCGCGTGAGGATCATGTAGTGATTCTCCATTTCCTTCTTCATGCGCTCGTCTTGCACCACCGCGCATGCAAGCCCCACGCGCTCACCGTACATGCAATGGTTCTTCGAAGCCGACCATGCCACGAGCGTCGGCACCTCGCTCCTCGCAAAAAGATCGATGGGCCATGCATCGTGCTCCACCGTCCCCCCGAAGCCCTGGTAGGCGATATCGAGAATCGCGATCGCCTTGTATGTGAGGCAGGCATCCAGGATTTCCTCCCACTGATCGCGACGCAGGTCTTTACCCGTCGGATTATGGCATCCCGTCTGGAGCAGCACGGCCTTCGCGCCATGCGTGTGCTTGAGTGCGTGCAGCACGCCTTCCGTCGTCGGTTGGCCGTCCGCCAGATACGGAACTTCCAGCACGCGCATGCCGGCCGCCTTGCACAGACGAGCATGATTGACATACGCGGGTGCCGCCAGAATCGCCGTGATGCCTTCATCCATCAGTTTGGCCATTCGTAAACACAGCGACACCGCCCCCGTGCCGCCCACTGCCGCGATCGAGGCCGCGATCAGTTTCTGTTTTCCGAAGAGGAGACGCAGCACGCACTCTCGGAATTCCGGAAGGCCGAGCAGGCTCGGGTATCCGTACTGACGTTCCGTCAGTTTCTCCCCAATGTCTTTGATTGCCTTGCGTACACTGGGGAAGAGCGCCACAGCGCCCTCTTCGTCCATGTACATGCCGATCGTCCCGTCAATCGCTTCGGGGCCCGCAGCTTTCGCAAGCTGTGCGATGCCGTAAATCTGGTCTTGCGCCGAGGGGGGAAGCGAACGAAATGAGGGGGCGGACATGACGGCAGTATACCCGTGCTTGACATACAAAAATTCATGGTTAGAATGCCCCCGATGTCCACGATCCGCTTCAGCGTCGCGTTTACGTTCTTCTTCTTTACGAAGGGGAGCGCACTGCGTATCTGAGCGGACAACCAACCACTCAATCGCACCCTCCCCCTTAGAAAGCCGGAGGGATTTTTGTATTTGCTTCATTTCATTCCATGCCTACCACTGCTGCCGCCGCACCCGCCGTCGACATATCCGACGTGTACATCGATGAAGATGTAGTCGCCGACTACCCGGGCATCAGGCATGTCATGACGGGCACCTCACCGGGAGAAATCGATCTTCACCACCCCGAAAAGATTCCCGTCTGTTCGGTTCTGTATTTCAAGCTCATCTCTGATTTCCGCAAAATGCTCGGTGCGAATGGGCTTCTGTACATGGACACGCTCCATAACCGCTGGGGCGAACGTTTGGGGCGTAATCAGCAGGTGGAAAACCGCACGTCGATGCTCAGCCGCGTTGCACACCGTGTCGATCCCGGCATGAAAATTGTCACACATGCGGATTTGGAGAAAGCGGGCCTCGCCAAGCCGCTGGATTTGGCACTCGCCAGAGACGTGCGAAAAAAAGCGAACCACGCTCAGCGCGAGTACTCCGTGTTCCAGACGGAAGTGGTGCGCGATTGCATTGCGCTCCTGGAGGCGCAGCCGGGCACGTTCGCGAAAGCCGGGTGGGGATTCAAGCGCACAGGACAAGACTTGGAGAAAGATCGCAATATTTTGGAGGGAGGAGAAGAAACATTCGACAAACTGCTGCCGGCCGAATGGAGGGTGCGTCCGTATCACGTAATGCCCGGATTCGGCCTGACCAAAAAGGCGAGCAGCGGCATGGGCAAAGGTGCTCATGTACCCGATCAGGCTCCGGCAGCCGCTCCGTACCTGTATCAGGAAGGAAAGGATGATCGTTGTTGCGTGCCGGTCACGGCCGCGGATATCGATGTTGAATTGGGCCGTATCCGGCCAGGCATCACCAAAGTGGGATATGAAATTCTCCTTGTCGTCGCCAAAATCATTCGGGGTGACGCGGATGCTTCTCGCGAGGCACGCCGCCTTAATGCCACTGCGTGGGATATGCGTGTGGAAACGGTCACCGACATGCCTACGATCTTGGATGTGCGTGACCAAATGGAAGACGCCATGAAGAGGATGCTCAGCTGAGAACGTCTCGCCAGAAAATTTCTCTTGCACCAGACGCGGTGCAATCCTTTTTTCTAGGCCATCGCTGTTTGAGCAGACCGTATTTGTAGAATATGTTCCATGCCCTCCAATTCCATTCTTACCTCTGCAATTTTCTGTGTCAGAGTATGCATTTGATCCAGGATTTCCCATTCCAATGCACGAGGGTCCAGGGGATCAAGTTTTGTCGATCGAGCCTGCTCCGTTGAAGCGTCGCCCTCTGCAACCAATGATGTCGAGTTCGGCCCACCCACATCCGGCGTCTCAACTACGTCATCTTTTCGAGGTGCAAAATATCCTTCACGTAAAACGAAGTCATTGCAGAATCCCCATTCAACCTTGTTAAAGGAGCCCGCAAAACTTTTTTCGTGGAGCGCAAGAGTTGTGAGAAATAATTTTCGCAGCCCCGTTACTATTCTGTCGGATGCCGATACGGGATGGATTGGACCTTCGAGGCAAAGAGCATCCAAAATCCGGTCTGTTCTTTTGCGCAGCTCGAAGAGCCAATTGTCGAACTCCAAAAGATATTTCCCCACCAAAGCATTTTCCGCATGAAGCGCATTCGTCATCAGCATGAAGACGATACCTACGGGTTTCTCCAGCGTTTGGTTTGTGAGCACAAGGTCGCATTCACGAGCCTTGCGCAAATCATGGAATGTATCCCGGTTCATAACATCGGGCATTTCTTCAAAATCATTTCCAGCTATTCCCGATACCACATCGTACAAACCTGGGTGCCGTAACTTGCTCTGCAATGAGAAGCTTTGATCCGCACAATCTTCGACTTTTTGACGTGCTTGAAGAGGAGTGAGTAACGGTAACCGTTCCTGCATGGAGAAAAAGCTACGATTTTTTCCACTTCTGTGCAAGTTTCTTGATCAGAGTGCTTGGAGTGGGGCTATCGAGAGCGCAAATGTTTTCTTTTGTCCCGAATCGAATTGGATCGTGGCCACGTCGCCGCGGCGGCTCGTGATCGTGCCGTCGCCGAAGGAGGGATGACGGACACGGGAGCCCTTTTCGAATTGCGCCGTTGGATCTTGATTGGTGTCGTCGGCATGTGAGAGATCCTGATTGAACTCGGTGCTGAGGCCAGCATGTTGTCGATATGGTTCGACGCGGCTCACCACAGGGGGTTCGATCTTCCCGTGCGAGCCGAGCGCATGCGCCTTTGCCGTGCCACTCTCCGTCGCCCACGCGAATGCGCTCAAAAGTTCATCACTGCGCCGTTCCGTCACATTCTCCGGCAAATCATCCAGGAACCTGCTCGGTGCATTGGCGTGCGTTTCGCCGTAGAGCATGCGGCTGCGGGCGCAAAACATCCTCAAATGTGTTTTGGACCGCGTCATGCCCACGTACATCAATCTCCGTTCCTCCTCCAGTTGCTCCTTATCGAACGCGGAGTTGCTGTGCGGGAAGATACCCTCTTCGCAGCCCCCGATCATCACGTGCTCGAACTCCAGGCCTTTGCAGAGGTGCAATGTCATGAGCGTCAGTGCATCATCTTTGATGTCACTCAGCTTATCTACTTCCGAGACGAGCGCTGCCTCTTCCAAGAAGCTCGTAAGCGAGGTCATCGGATCCAGACTGTCATATTTGTGCATCACAGTGAGGAGTTCCTGCACGTTCTGCCATCGCTCTTTTCCCTCATCCGTCCCGTCATCCAGCCATTTCTCCATGTCGATCTCGCGCAGCAGGTTATCGGTCAACTGCGATACGACCTCACTCTCGGCTCTCCGCCGGAATCGCTCCAAAATGTCCGTGAACCGTCCGATACGCCCGCGCACGCCTTCGTTCAGGTCCGGAATATCGTCAATTTTTTTGAGTGTGTTCCACAGACCCGTCTGATTCAGTGATCCATACGCCTGCATGTGTCCAAGAGTTGTCAGGCCGATCTTCCGAGCGGGGACGTTAATGATTCTGAGCAGCGAGACGGTGTCGTTCGGGTTCAAAATTGCGTGAAGATACGCGAGGACATCTTTCACTTCTCTGCGCATGTAGAACTTCACGCCGCCGATGATGCGGTAGGGGATGCCGGCGCGCATGCAGGCTTCTTCAAACAGGCGCGATTGGGCGTTGGTGCGGTAGAGGATCACCTGATCGTTGAGCCGCAGCCGGTTCTCGGCCTGCAACTGCCGTGCCGCCTTCACGGCTTCCTCGGCTTCCTTCCGCTCGTCGCGCACTTCGTGGACGATCACGCGCGGACCTTCCTTCCGCTCCGTCCACATGTTCTTCTCGGGTCGATTCGGGTTCGATTCGATCACGGCATTTGCAGCAGTGAGCACGGGCTGGGCCGAACGGTAGTTCTGTTCGAGCTTGATCCGCAGCGCATCGGGGTACTCTTTCTCGAATTCCAAGATGTTCCGCACATCCGCGCCGCGGAAGGCGTAAATGGATTGATCCGGGTCGCCGATCACGCAGAGGTTGCGGTACTTCTGCGCGAGCATGCTGATGACCAAATACTGCGCATGGTTCGTGTCCTGATACTCATCCACGTGCAGGTAGCGCCATGTCTCCTGATAGCGGTTGAGGACGTCCGGTACTTCGCGGAAGAGGCGGACGGTCTCGAGGAGTAGATCGTCAAAATCGAGAGCGTTGGCTTCTTTGAGTGCGCCTTCATATTTTGCATACGCATTGATCACGCGGTGCATGCGCTCGGTCGTGGCTTGGACCATCGCTTCTTTGGGATTCAACGCTTCGCTCTTGAAACGGCCGACATATCCCAGAACTGCACGAGGTTTGAGCTCTTTTTCGTCGATCTGCATGTCGCGTAGAATCTGCTTCATCAGTTTTTCCTGATCGTCCGTGTCATAGATCACAAACCGTCTGTCACGTCCCAAATGTTCGATGTCACGTCTTAAGATCCTTGCACATACTGAGTGGAACGTCCCCATCACCGGCAAGCGTCCCGCTCCTAAGTCCGAATTCCTAAGTCCTAAGCCTGTCCCGAGCGTAAGCGAGGGGTCCTCGCCTGTGGATTCCACCACTCGCAACAAGTTTTTAATCCTCTCTTTCATCTCCGTCGCAGCCTTGTTCGTGAAGGTCACGGCGAGGATCTGCCACGGCTGCACGCCGTTTTGCATCATGAAGGCGATGCGGTGCGTCAACGCACGCGTCTTGCCGCTGCCCGCACCGGCGAGGATCAACGCTGGTCCTTTGATCTGTTCCACGGCCTCACGCTGTGGCTCGTTCAAGTTAGCGAAGATGGGGTCCTCGGTAGTTGTGGGGAGACTTGGCATGGGAGAGGATGATACCCGAATATCAAATATTTTTGCCGTGAAACGGGGGATTTTCTAGCGCTTTGGTTCGGGCTCCGGAACCGTCCGGCGCATGGCGAGATACGGAGCCGTAAGCCCCGATGTCTGCTGCAGATTATGCAGCTTCAGCTTTATTGCGATGTGTTTACCGGGTTCCAGATCCAATGTACCTTTCTGATCTTTTATCTGAGTCAGTTCTGCTTGTGTGTCCATTGCCAGATCAATACGGAGTCTGCATGCGCCGCATCTGTGGTTTATGAGAAGTTCTTTGGAATTCAGTCCTGCTTCCTCAGCCATAGCACCTGCTTCATCCAGAAACAGGGCAGCAATGAATTCATCGGTGAAGTGACCGTCGGCATCTACGATATCCGCGGGTGTGGCGGGTTTTTTGTCATCCCACTCAGTAGTATGTGCGAGTGCCATAAAAAACGTTACAACAGAGTATCCGACAACAGAGATTCCGCCACGAGCAGATCTTTTTTGCGGATCGGCGTTTTGGGCGAGACCAATTGCTGTGCTTCCTCCACTTGAGTCGTCAATTTGCTTACGATGCGTTTCAGTTCACCTGCGGCGAGGGAGGCTTTGGCATTCATGGGTGCTTTTTTAAGTGCAACTTCCTCGGTCAGCACCGGATCGACCTTCTGGGCTTTCTCCAGCAGATCCGTGCCCATCTTCGTCATGATCAGATCGGCTGCGTTGCGCAGGTTGATGTGGAAATCGAGTTCGGCGACCAACTGGATCATGTTCTCGCGCTGCTGCGGGTCCATTTGTTCGGCAAATTCGTACGTCGTGATTTTTTTCAAACTGGCGAGGATGGGCGGGAGCGCTTCGGGAGCCACGACGTAAATGGTGTAGCCATCGACGGGATAGACGAAGCTTTTGAGTTCAGCAAGAGCCTCCGTCGGCACGACAAGATAAATCATCGACGCGATTTTCGAATTCTTCTTCACTTTATTGATCGTGCTCTTGATCGCATTGTTCATATACGTTTGCAGGCTTTCCTGCTTGGATTTCTTCGCATCGAAGATGATGTACTGATCGAGGAACTTGATCATGAAGTCCGGTTTCAAGCTCCCGTCGAAATCATCGGGGAGATTCGTGTTCGTGTAATGGGCGAACGCAAGTTGCGGGGATTTGCAGAGCAGAGTGAGCTGCGAAATGACGGAATTCTCGTGTTCCGCCCAGACGCGGTCACGCTCTTGTTCCACATGCTGCATCCTCTCTTCATCCTCCCGGATCACGCGCTTCTGTTCGTCTTCAAAACGCTTCTGCGCGTTCGAGAGTTGCGTCGTCTGCAGTTCGATTTCCTTCGCGCGGCGGCGTTCATCCGTTTCAAATTCCGTCACGCTTTTCTTCAGTGCGTCGCGCTCCTGAGTCAAATGCTTCAGTTCCGTCTTCAGGGCTTCATGCTGCACGAAGAGTGCTTTGTTCTTCCCCACAAGTTCGTTCTTCTCATCCCGCACGTGCTCCACGTCTTTCTGGAGTTTCCCGGCATTCTGTGTGAGTTGCTTCACCTCTGCTTTCAGTTCGGCATTCTCTTCCAATGTTCCCGCATCACCGGATGCGCCCTTGTATCTATTCATCCACAAACCAATTACGCACACACCCAGAATTGCCGCAAGAAAAATGTATGTAAGAGTCATGAATGGATGGTAGCGATGTGCGCCCAACCGTCACGCCATTTTGGATTGAAAGCATCAAAAACAGTGGTGTATTCCCGTACACCCGATAGTCTTTTGCAGCCACTCTGCAGCCATTTTTTGGCCTCTACCCTTGCTTTTTCGCGCATTATTCTTAGAATGGGTATCCGGTCCACGCACCGAACGGGTATCACCCCAAGGTCGCGAGGCACGTAGTTCGCGAACGACGTGCCGAGGCAAGAACTGTTTTATTTTGGTCCCCTCGATTCTATGACCATCAAGAAAAGCCAGAAAAAGACACTCATCAGCAAGCACCGCACGCATGCGAAAGACACAGGTTCACCGCAGGTTCAGATCGCGATCCTCACCAAAGCTATCGCGCTCCTCACGGATCATCTGAAAGATCATAGGAAGGATAACTCGGCCCGCCGCGGTCTTCTCGGCAAAGTCGCTCACCGCCGAAAGCTGCTCACGTACCTTCGCATGAATAAGCCCGAGCACTATCAGGAGGTGCTGGAGAAGCACAAATTGAAGAAGTAAGACAAGAAGATCGAAGGCTGAAGGTCTAAGATCGAAAAGCGGCTTCGATTCGAGAGAACTTCCCGCTTTTTGATCTTCGTTCTTCGATCTTCGACCTTCCGCTACACTAGGCATTAATGTCACACAATCCCCGTCACTATCGCGATCTCTACAAGCTCTTCGCTTCCGTTGAGAGTCCGAAAGAAGCCGAGCTGCTTCTCGTCGACATCCTCACGCCCAACGAACTCGATTCGGTGACCGAGCGCTGGCAGCTGGTGCAGGCGCTCGCTTCAGGCATGCCGCAGCGCGACATTGCCAAAAAGTTGAAGGTTTCGATCAGCAAGATCACGCGCGGATCGCGAATGCTCCAGTACGGAGAGGGGGGATTCGGATATTTTTTGAAGAAGCTTGGGAAGAAGATCAAAGGCTGAAGGCCAAAGGTCGAAAAACGATTAGTGTTCAGTCCGCTTTTCGGCCTTAGAACTTCGATCTTCAGATTTCAATCCGTGGATCAGCGGCTGTGAGCATTTGATGTATTCGTGGTGCCTTCCAGTGTTTTGTCAGCAATCCCGTCAATTCCAACACAAGTGCACGCACATCCTCACCCGCAGTGCTGTGATGTGCCTCGGCGACGATCAATGCGGTCGACGTCCCGTCCGTGACGACGGACTTCTTGCTTTGCCGGAAGCACCAACGGCGCGAGTGTGCGTGATCAGCCTCATCACAGAAGATGACCTCATTGACCTCAGGCTTTTCGATCTCTCCGCTGAAGGCGAGATGGTCCTCCGTTCCCTTTGCGTGCCTCACTTCAATTCCTCCCGTGATGTGGGCTGTGTCGTAGACCGCGATAGGAGTGGCGTAGGCGAGTGAGAGTGCGTTACAAAGATCAACCAGCGGATGAAAACTGGGCATCGAGTTTTCTTTCCTAAAACGGCGAAGGAGTGATTCGGCGGCGCAGCGGTATTGGGTTGGTTTGAGTCCCATTTGCGAATAGACCCGTCGCCACGCATCAATCTCCGGCATCTGCCCTTCTTCCGGACTCGCGCTCAATCGGGCGCGTGCACGGTCATAGAGTCCGTTCACATCCGTGCCTGTTTCGGCATACGGATCGATGCCTTCCACGACGAGCGTTCCTGCCTTGAGGGCCGGAAATTGCGTCCAAATGGCTGGTGCGTGCTGAAAATACATAGGAGACCAAGTAGGAAACAAGAGTAGAGAGAAATGCCCTTGCAATCCAGTGCCCGGAGTGTACTCTTGTAACGGTACATGAAGTCAATCATTTCAGCACAGGCTCTCTTCTTCAGCTCGGCTCGGGCAAGCCGCGCCGGATGGTGGCGGATCGACTGATCCGTACGGAGCTTTTGATGTACTCAAGCGCTCACGTACGGGGCGTTTTTTTTGCTGTTCCCCCCTTTTTCCATCATGTCTACCACTTCTCCGTCCGTCACTCGTACAAAGACTCTCGGCATCCTCGGCGGCATGGGGCCGTATGCGAGCCTTCGTTTTTGTGATTCGCTTCTTCGTCTCAGCATTGAAAACCATGGAGCAACGAAAAACGCGGATTTCCCACATTTTCTCTTGAGCAGCCTCCCCGTCCCGGATTTGATCGCCAGCCGCGACGACGAAGAGCAAACCGTCGCGATGGCCGAACGTGAAATGCGGCATCTGGAAGCGGGCGGGGTCGATTTCATCGTCCTCGCGTGCAGCACGATGCATCTCTTTGAAGAGCGTCTCAAAAAGGCAGTCACTGTTCCTTTCCTCTCGCTCGTCACCGCAGTCATGGAGCGCGTATCGGCAGATGGGCACAAGCGCGTCGGGCTGCTCGGTTCGCGGACGACGATGCACTCCGTTCTCTATGCGGCACCGCTCAGACGGCTTGGAATCGAAACGATTCTTCCAACCGCCGACGAAGAGACCGAACTTGTCGCTTGCATCCAAGACCTTGTCGGTCGGGGAGCGAATGATATGGCAAGAACTTTGCTCCGTTCGTTCGTCGATTCTCTTCATACACGAGGTGCGGAGGCCGTGATTCTCGGCTGCACCGAACTCCCGCTCGTGATTCCGCAGCATCCAAGCATCCCGGTGTATGACAGCCTCCAGATTCTGGCGGAGGCGGCTTCCACCGAAATCCATGAGTCTCGATTGTTTTCCTCCGCTGCATGAGCGGAGCGTTTTGCAGACTTCAGTGAAGTCTGTAGAGCGCTCTGCTCCCACGAGTAGTGCACCGATTCGAGTCGTACTCGAGTTTGGATCCGGGTCCTTCCCATCATCGGAGAACGCCATGGAAAGCAAGTTTGAGAGTGAAAAACGTAAGGTTCTCGAGTGGCTTCAGCCACGATTGTCCCCTGAGACACTCAGTCTCGTGCAAGTCGAACTGCTACAGCTCACTGCGAGTGAGCCGACCAGATTGGCCCTCCCGCGAGCCAGCGAGAAGCCCATCCCCGCCGGGGGAGGCTGGCGACTGGAATAATTTCATGGCTGTGGACCCTACCCCACGCCCCATCTTTGAGTGTATCCCGAGCGCAAGCGAGGGGCAGGATGGGGCTTTTTTCAGGCCGCAAGAGGATTCGGATCCAGCTGAGGTTTGTCCGAGGACAGATGATGATCACGCACTTGGCTGATTTGAGGAGAAACGTCAAAGCGACTCGCAGGTTGCGATGCATTGGATGCGGTTCTTCCGAAATATTCCAGAAAAACAGTCAGCAACTTGCTCTTTGGAACAAGTTTTTTCACGCGCTCATCCGCGGGTCTGGCAGGATCGTCTATCTGCATTCGTTCCAAAGCAGCCAGGCTGGCGAGTCGATCATGCACGTCATCTGCATGTTTCAAAATCACGGCCCCATCGAGTTCTTCTTGCAAACATGCTTCTCTCCATGCGTTGAGCGCGGTGTACAAATCAACAGTGTGGATCGTGTTTTTTGTCTTCGGGTCTGTGCGTAGAGGCAATTTTGAGACTGGTGCGTTTCTTGGTTGGTGAATGACAGATAACTTTGGCTTGGGGAAGA
>CAZXIO010000002.1:43909-45061 GCA_964640805.1 uncultured Candidatus Peribacteria bacterium | reverse complement strand
AATACTCTAATCCCTATTTCATGTGGTTCCCCCTCCAGCTCCTCGCCATCACCTGCTGGTCTTTCGTGAATGTGCTCGATTCGCTTCTTGTTCAGAACTACGACAGGCGGCCGTACGTCTTGCAGTGGCACCAAAGTTTCTTCACGCTCCCCATCCTCGCTTTTCTTGCTCTCACGCACGGCTTTTTGGTGACGCCATGGGCCCTTCCGTTGTTCCTAGCCGGGGTGGTCGCGTACGCCGGAGATTGGACTTTCTTCATCGCACTCAACCGCATCGATATCTCGGTCACCAACATCGCCTGGGCGATTCTGGCGATCTTCCTGAGCATCGGTGGAATCGTGCTTTTCGGTGAACAGTGGTCATGGTGGCAGGCGACGGGTGTGGTCCTGCTCCTCGGCGGCTCCGGATTACTGTCGCTCTGGGGCAAGCATCTCGACGGACGCGGATTCCTGCTCCTCGTCTTTCTCGCGCTGCTGTACGCGCCCTTCTATTTGGTGCAAAAATCCGCACTCACTGCCGGTGAAAGTGTCTTTCTTGCTTTTTTCTGGCCCCTGCTCGGCCGCGAAATCCTGGCCGGCGCTCTGCCACTCATCATTCCTTCCTGGAGACGCGACGTGTTCCATGTTTTTCGGACGCAGAAAATGGAGTTTCCTTTCCTGAATTCCGCCGTGGTGATGCTCTTCTTCCTCGGAATCTTCCTCACGGCTGAAGCGTTCGCGCATGGTCCGGTCTCGCTCGTGGCGGTGCTCGGGAACGTGCAGGCATTCATCGTTCTCCTCTTCGCATGGATTCTCTGGAAAGTCGCGCCGTTCCGCGCCGCGCGTGAACTTCTCACGCGGCAGGCGGTGGGCGTGAAGATCGTGAGCTTCTGCGTGGTTTTCGCGGGATTGATGCTCCTTGCCGTGCATCCATAGGGCAAACGGCGTGATTTAGACTTGCACCAGCTCTGAAAATCTCTATCATCTCCCAGCTATGCCCCGTGGAAAGCGCACCGTCTTTTTGGCTTCCTGCAACGTCTGCAACAGACGTGTGTCCACTATCCGTCTGCACCGCCAGAAGGAGGGCAAGTCATGGAAAGATTTCAAAGTCGCCAAGTTCTGCAATAACTGCAGGAAAATAGAGCCGCTGAAGTTGAAGGAGGAGAGACATTCG
>CAZXIO010000002.1:37695-43809 GCA_964640805.1 uncultured Candidatus Peribacteria bacterium | reverse complement strand
GAAATTCTCCTCCTCCACAAGCCCCGCAAGCACGATGCATGGCAGCTGCCGCAGGGAGGAGTGGAAGAGGGCGAAACCATCACCCAGGCCGCTATCAGGGAGTTGAAGGAGGAGGCGTCACTGACGGGCTGCCGGGTTTTGGGTGAGAGTGCTTGCGTGTATCAATACGACTTCCCCGCAGGTTTTCGCCGCTTCCGGCCCGATAATGTGAAAGGGCAGACGATCAGCTTTATTTTCGCGCTCGCACCCGAGTCGGCGCAGGTGACGGTAGATGGCACGGAAGTGGATAAATTCGTGTGGGTGACGCTGAGCGCGGCCAATAAGTATGTGAAGAGGAAAGAATATCTGGAATTGGTGACGGGTTTGTACAGAGAAGCGGTACAGTTGATTCATTGATCAATTATGCGCATCCGATCCCTCAGCCTCGAACAGTTCCGCAATTACCCGCGCCTCGACCTCACCTTTGCGGATGGGGAGGCTGTGCAGCTTTTCGTCGGCGAGAATGGGAGCGGGAAGACGAACATTTTGGAGGCCGCGGCGATCCTCTCGTTCACCAAGTCGTTTTTGCCCGCCGAGGAGCAGGATATCGTCACGTGGGGGACGGAATTTTATCGCGTACGCGCCCAAGTGGAGACGGATAACGGCGAGCAACGTGAACTCGAGGTCGTGAGCCAGATCACGCCGCGGCGGCAGAAGGCGTGTTTTTTGAACGGCGTCCGCAGATCGATATCGCACATGGTGGGGGAGTTGCCCTTGGTTGTCTTCCTCCCGCAGGACTTGAGTCTCTTCACGGGGCCTCCTGCCGAGCGGCGGCGATACTTGGATCAAATTCTCTGCCAAGTCTCACCTGAGTACGTCGAAGCCTTGCTCGAGTACCAGAAATTCTTGAAGCAGCGCAATGCACTCCTGCGCGCCATCCGTGATGGCACGGGACGCATTGAAGATCTCGGGACATGGGACGCGGGTTTGGCCGACCGCGGCAGCATCATCACGCTGCTCCGGCTCGAACTGATGGAGACGTTCGGTCTAACACTTGAGAACGAAGTTCAAGAACTTGGGGAACTGTGGGAGGACGTGGCGATCGTCTACGAGCGGGGATCGCTGTGTCGTGATCGCGCTGCACTCTGCAAAGAACTCAAAGATCTGCTCACACAGAACGCCGAACGGGACGTCCTGCTCCAAGCCACCACTGTCGGGCCCCACCGAGACGACTGGCACTTTTCCGTCGAAGGGCGACCGCTTCAAGCATTCGCCTCCCGCGGGCAGCAGCGTGTGGCCGTGCTTGCGCTCCTGTTCCTCGAGACTTCCTACATCGAACTCCGCAAAGGCGAGAAGCCCGTGATTCTGCTTGATGACATCTTCTCGGAACTGGATGCCAATCACCGTGAGCGCGTGACGGGGGCATTCAGGGATCATCAGGTCTTCATGACTGCCACCGAAGCGCCGACGGAGGAGGCGAGGATATGGCAGGTGAGTGAGGGCAAAGTGAGATCAAACGCGGTTAGTGTGTGAGGCGTTGTCATCCTGAGCTTGCGAAGGATCGACACCGCCGCTTTATGGTTCGCAAGCTCACCATGACAGCGGCTATACTCCTTTCATGGACTCCCGCGCCCACCTCCACGACGGCGAACATCTGCTCTGCAGCATGCATTCGTCGGTTGCGGCCCTTCTTCATAGCATTGTCCGTGGCCTTGCTGAAGGACTCATTTTGGGAGCAGTCATCAGTCTGGTGATTGCGATAGCACTTTTCTTCATGAACGGAGCGATTGCAGTCTGGATGATCGTCATCGTCCTGATGCTCAGTTGTGCGCTCGTGATCTATCTGCGTTGGCGCTCATGGAAACACGGGCTCATCCGCGTCACCACCGAGCGCATCCTGCTCGCGAGCCCGTACGCACTTTTCCACGCGCCGCTTACGACCATCAAATGGCCGCAGTATCAGGAATGCGAGGCGGGGCACCGGCACTTCCTCGATCTCTTCTTCTTCGCCCGCCCGCTCAATTTCCGCTACGGCACGGCCGATGCTCCGCACGAGGCACACTTCCCGTCGCTCCGGTACGCCGAAGACTTGAAGCACTACATCGACAAAGTCGACAGCGCGTTCCGCAGGAACGAGACGGCGTCGCTTAAGCCGTTCGTGGCGAAGCCGAGAGGGAAAAGAGATGAAGTGATGTCACCCTGAGCTCTGCCCCTCGTCAGGCTCGGGGTAAACTCCGGGCGACATCACGTGTCTATGGTTCGCAGGCTCACCATGACACGCTCATCGTTATTTCAGGATCAATTGATTTTGCAGAGCCCCGTATACGGCCAATCCCAACGCATCCGCTGCATCATCCGGAGTCGGTATGGATGGGAGTTTCAGCATCATCTTGAGCATGTCCTGCACTTGGCGCTTATCTGCTCCGCCATCCCCCGTGATGGCCGATTTTAACTGGAGCGGCGTCGGTTCGACAACGCTCAGGCCCGCTTTGCCGAGAGTGAGGAGGATCACGCCGCGCGCATGAGCAACGTCGAGCGCGGTCTTCTGGTTTGTGGCGAAGAAGAGTTTTTCCACCACGGCGAGGTCGGGCTTGATTTGCTTGATGTACTTCTCAAGGTCATCGGCAATCTCCTCCAGTCGTTCTGCAAGAGTGAGAGTTGGGGCCGTCTCAATCGTCAGCCACTCGCCCGCACGGATGTCGTGTGGGGAGGTGCAGTCCACGTAGCCGAGGCCCACAGTAGCCAGACCCGGATCAATTCCCAGAATTCGCATGTGATTACCATAGCGGAAAGCGCTGTCTTTCTGCCATACGGGGCAATTGAAAAAAGTGCTCTTTTCTGCTAAGATATAAGGAAAAATGCACATCAAGAACCTTCATCACCGTCACTACGTCGCTGTGCCCGTCGCGGCCCTGCTGCTTGCAGTTTCTTTCCTCGTTTTGGGCGGCAGTCCAACCGTCACGGCCTCAGTTACGGCCCTTGCGGGGTCACTCAGTGCAGCATCCTCGCAGCCGTTTACGACTCTGGCGGGCCAGTACGGTATTCTGGAGAATGGAGAGATCACGTCCGGACTCGACGGTATTCTCCTCACACACGGAACACTGACGGTTGCCTCTTCGATTTTTTCGACCGTTTCGCTGAACGATCACGCGTCGATTACCTCCTTCCATGGAGCCGTCGCCGTAACGCGAAGCGACAAAAACCTGACGATTGCAGCTCTCTCCACTCCCGCGGTGCTGCGGACGGGGGACGACCTTTTCCTGATTCCCACGGGATACCACGCGTCGATGGATGCAAGCGTCATGAATTCCGATGAAATCCTCGGCGGAGTCGCGCTGGAGACGTTACCGCGCACGTTTACGGAGGAGGCGCTTGCCAAGCTTGATGGAGTTCACAAGCCCGTTTCCGGCGTCCTGTCACTCACATCTATCGCTCCCTTTGCTCCAAATCCTCTCGTGATCGCACCGGAATCGCTCGAGCGGGAGCGTGAGCAATGGGCCGAGCGCACGGTGCAGGCGATGCTTGCGCAGCTTCATAAGAAATCAACTGCCATCGATGACGGGATCTGGGCCAATCTTGAAGGAACCGAGGCGCTGAAGTCACATATATCCGATCTGATCGGCGCAGGGGTGCAGGATGCCGATCTGCTGGCCCGGCTCGTCCCAAAGCTTCTCAGCCCCGAACAGCGCCTGCTCTCGTACGTGCATCCGAGTCTCCGGGGTGCGGCGTGGTACGGACAAATTCCCGAGCGGGAAGAGGAAAGCATCCGTCGGGCGCTCATCACGGGATTGCCACTCACCGATACGGCGGCCGAAGAACTCTCGGACTTCATTGTCTTCCGCTGGGAGCGAATGGTCGGGCCAACACTCAGTGACCGCTCAGGAGTCACGAATTTTTTCGATAACGCTCTCCCTCCGATTGATGCCCACCTGAAACGCATTCGCGAACACGGCTACCCGGAGCGCTTTACGCGCTTCACGCATGCGTTGCAGACCCTTGCTTCCGTCACGCAGTTTCCGCTGTCCGGTGACGCACTCGGACGCCTGGATGATCTTCGACGCATCGAAACGCTGCCCGCGACGGATGTGGCAGGGAGTGCAACATCATCAAACATGAGCAGCTCATCGGAGTTATCGTCATCGGTCAGTCCGGCTCCCGTATTCAGTGAAGCAGAGCAGGAGCAACGTGCCATGCAGACGCGGGCGATGCTCTCGGAGCGCGGAGCAGTGTTCTCGATGGAAACGGCGCTCGCGGGTCAGCCCGATGGCACCGTGCAGGTCACAAACATCGTCTTCAGCACGGCTGAGCAGTCACACGTCTATAGTTTCACGTTTACTCCAGTTACGGCAGAGCTGAGCGCGATCACGCGCGACGGGCAGCCGCAGGCCTACGGGCTCAGTTTGGAGGCGTTCATCGCGTGGGCGACGAACCAATGAACGATTTGGCCCAATTGTAGAGAACGAAGAAACACGCCACGGCGAGGTACGATAGGATTGTCCCGATCCAAATGCCGACGATCGGGAACGTCCAGAGCGTCACGATTGCATAGAGCATCAGTCCAAGGGAGCCGGGAAAAAACATCGAGTGCGCGACGGACGGAATCACGGAGCGGCCGTGCGCAAAATAGTAGATGAGGAATGTCGAGAGGAAGACGGCCGGGAATGCCGCGAAGAGTCCTCCCCACGTATTTCCCAAAAATTTTGCGAGGAGTATCACCGTCACGAGAATCGATCCGCCCAAGAGCGACCGCATCGCGACGTACCAAGGCGTGATTGGCACCGGGGTCAGTTTTGAAACGAGCGGAAGGGAACGAACGATCAGATAGCCTGCGATGATTGCCGGCAAACCGTAGAAAAAAACGGAGGAGAGGAGAGTCGGAGGAGGGAAGAGGAGTACAAACACACCGCCCGCCAAAATCACGACCGTGGAGACAAGCAGCGAGGGAATCAGTCCATGGCGGATGACGAGTGCGAACGCAGTCACAAACAGGAATTCGGCGCCCAGGGCCGCAGGCACGATCATTGCCGCCTCCTGACCCGCCAACGGGCCTTTCGTGAGGCCCACGAAGAAAAGAGACAAGCCCAGAGTGGATGGAATGGTGAGCACGGGGCCCCTCCACCGCAGCGGGACACGTTCTCCGATGAGGGTTTGGAATGCGACGGCCAGACCTCCGACGAAGAATGAGATGATCAATCGAAGTGCGAACATATCGATGTCAGCCTACAGGTTTGCAGGAGTGTCTTGAAAGGGACGAAAGCCCAAGGTAGGCTTCCACGCACGGCCTTTTGAGGAATGTATTGTTTCTTACACGGGCGATTAGCTCCCCACTTCGCCCTCCAGCCGTCGCCAAGGCTATGGCCGGCAAGTCGGGCTACGCGGGGCAGGCCCGCCTTCGTCCGCCTAGGCGGACTACGGTGGGCAGGCAGGGGTTAATTCTTTCTTTCACATCACGGCTTACGTAATTCGGGCGATTAGCTCAGGGGTTAGAGCGCGACACTGATAATGTCGAGGTCGATGGTTCAAATCCATCATCGCCCACCAAAGAGTTGACAAAAGAGTAAATGAAACAATAATATACGATTATGTCCGAGTCACCCAAAGGACCAACGGAACAGCAGTATCACTTTGCGCGCCTTTCGAGTCCGCATGCAAGCGTTGAACAAAAGATACTCGCTGCGCAGGCATACGCATGGGGTCCTGCCAAAGACACTGAATTGGATCATATCCATACATTATATCTTACAGAAAAAGATCCGTATCTTCGTTTGTCTCTTCTACGTGTGCTCACATTGCGGGCAACGAATCGCAAGGAGATCCGCGAGCTGTTGGCAACTATTTGCGATCCCGTTCGAAACGAGAATGGTCATTCTGCTGCTACGGTTGCGTCAGCCCTTTTTCAGAACTCAATTGCTACACCGAAAGATGAATCTCATATTCAGGCAATGCAAGGATTGATCCCGTCTCTTGCCAGTGTTAATCGGGAGGTTGTTGCGGGGGCACTGTGTGCTTTCGATACTTGGATCGATCGTTACCAAGAAGAGCAAAAAAGTGGTGCCGCTGAAATTCTGATGCAAGATTTTCTGAGTGGCAAAGCAGGCCAAATGCTAGATGCACTTGCGAGACGGCATCCAGATG
>CAZXIO010000002.1:35395-37685 GCA_964640805.1 uncultured Candidatus Peribacteria bacterium | reverse complement strand
TACCAGAGGAATGGAAGGACGGTATTGAACAGGAAAGGAATCTTGATGACATGACAGATGAAGAAGGTATTGGTGACCTCATGCAAGAATTCTCCGCTATTAATAATAAGATCCCCTATAAGTCCGAGCTTTCAAAAGAAGAACAATCAAAGTTTATTGTTGAAATGATTGAGGCTCCAAAACCGGGACAGCTCTTGCAGCAATATTTCGAATCTGGGGCAAAAATTTTATTGTCTCAATCTGCCGGACCTGCAGGGGATGGTTTTGACCGCTTGGCAAAAGAAATCTGCGCACTTCATGAGAGTGGTCTTTTGACGCATTTTGCAATTAACTACCCCACTGAAGATGAGCTTTTATTCCATCGTTTTTTGGATGGTGATCTTTCACCTGATATGGAGCCTTTCATTGATGATATCCAGCCTGACATTCTTTACACGAAAATTCTTGATCCTATGGAAGCTCTATTACTCTACCGAGAGACGTTGCGAAAGATTCGAGATGCTGGAGTCCAATTTCTCCTGTACAAGCAAAACAGAAATATCGACAGCAACGGCGAAAATGCCTTTGATCATCAATTGAGGACCCTGCTTGCTCCTATACGCCAGGGGGGAAGGTTGTTTGTACAATCAGATGATATTGGCGGTTTTTGCGCTACAAAAAATCACCTCACTGATAGGGATGGGGAGATGCACATATCACTTGTTCCTGCTCTCAAGCGGGAGCTGAGTACCAATTCAGTTATCAGTATTTACAATACATCAGAAGAAGGACTGTCTATGGGAACAATGATGTTTAAAGTAAATAACTTTGAAGAGGTCTTCAATTTATTTTCTTCATCCAGAGATATGGGGCTGGACCTCACATCATCCGTTATTCGACCAATACATTTTAGGATAGACAGAAACGAGACAATGGGTGATGCATGGGATGCCATTATTATTCGCACAGAGGAAGACAATGAAGACCCTGAAGAGCAGGAGAAACCAATCGTTGAAGATCCAAAAGAACTGAAGGTTCTGCAATCGGCCTGAGGTCGAAAGCGATATTATTGTTGATTTTTCTGCAACTCCGCCAATTGCGCTCTATAGACATCGAGAAAAAGATTTCCCGGAGCCCCCGGGCTGATTTTGGAGTCGATATTCGCTTGAAAATCAGGAGAAGTAGATGGCTCTTGCTGTTTTGCCATCAAATACGCGTCCCGAAAGGGAATGCCCTTTTCGGCAACGAGCGTATTGGCAATATCTGCCCGAAAAATTTCCGAGGTTATCGAGAGACGGATCCGATCTTCTTTGGGGCGCATGCCCTGCACATACAATTTGGCAATGCCGATGCTCTGATGAACGATATGTGCGCTTTCCATCAACGGTTTTTTCATGAGCTGGAAATCTCGGTTATATCCCGTCATCACCCCTTTCGCCAAACCTTGGATGATGTGCTGATTTCCACTCAAGACGCTCAGATTTCCCCGCAGAATCTCCAGACCATCCAGATTCTTTTTTTGGGGCATGATGCTGGAACCCGTGGTTAGCAATGGATCGACATCGAAGAATCCAAATTCCTGAGATGTAAAGAGAAGGGCATCTTGGGCGAATCTTCCGAGGGTCAACATGATTTGCACCAAGCCTTCCATAAACAAACTTTCGAATTTACCGCGGCTGTTTTGGCAATAGAGTGAATTGATCTGCATCCGCGAAAAATTTAACGTTTCGGTCGTGAATTGCCGATCAAGTGGGAAAGTGACACCAAAGCCGGCGGCGCTCCCCAGCGGATTAGCATTAACTTGCTTTGATATCATAGTGAGTACGCAGATGTCATCAAGAAGACTTTCAAGGATGCTCGCGTAGTAATGTCCCACACTGGAGAGCATGGCTTGTTGCGTGTGTGAATAACCCGGAAGAGGAGTGTTTTTATACATCTCCGCTGCATCAAGAAACGCAGTCGCAAGATCCACGCTTGCATCGCGTGCCTTGCCAAGACTTTCCCTCATAAAGAGGCGCAGTGCCACGAGCACCTGGTCATTCCTGCTTCTTCCCGTATGTATCTTCTTACCAGTATCACCGAGTGCTTCCGTGAGACGCCGTTCGATTACCGTATGGCAATCTTCATCGGCTGCGGTGACACTCACGACTCCGTCGGTGTGTTCTTTTTGCAGTTTTTCCAATTCCGAGATAATCCCGCTGAGTTCGGCTTCGGACAGAATCCCTATTCTCATGAGGCCTTGTGCATGTGCCTTGCTCGCAACTATGTCGTATGGCAAAAGTATCGTGTCGAATGTCGGATCCTGCCCTAC
>CAZXIO010000002.1:33246-35295 GCA_964640805.1 uncultured Candidatus Peribacteria bacterium | reverse complement strand
ACCATCTAAGTACCATTCCCATATTTTTTCTGAATCCTGAGAAAGGCATCTTCAGTCGCCAACGCAAAAGGCAGGAACAACCTTCCGATTGTTTCCTGTATCGGTCCGATGAGTCGTAAACTAATTCTCTTGTTTGCATCGCCATGGGGTCCGGATTGGTGCCAGCCGCTCCTTGCAATGGAATCGCCCCGGTGCTGCAGTAGAGTTGCCCGGCTTTCTGCCTCAGCGAAGGAAGTGGCGGGCGTGGTCCCGTCAGTTCTTTTGTCATCGGCGGCGGCCTTCCCGGGAGGAGCGTCGATGTATCGTTCTATTCCATGCAGACACTCTAAATTTATCTCCGGATTGCCCTGGCAGGAATCCCCCTCATGTGCGCCACAGCAGCCAATGATATCCATCCGTTGCACCTCCTGAATGACCTCAGTGACTGTCTT
The DNA here is from genome assembly GCA_964640805.1 of uncultured Candidatus Peribacteria bacterium. Taxonomy (GTDB): domain Bacteria; phylum Patescibacteriota; class Gracilibacteria; order Peribacterales; family Peribacteraceae; genus CAYTEH01. The sequence goes on along the minus strand of CAZXIO010000002.1, from coordinate 34,864 downwards.
TTTTGCGTAGGGATCATTATCAGGAAGTGCATAAATGCTGTGCTCCCGTACCAATTCACCGATGGTTTTCTCAGGACCCGGCACAATGTTATTATACATTATTTATTACAATAATGCAATATTCGGCGTAAAGAGTCAAAACAGTACTGTCACGCATGCAGCAACCCCAAACCCGGCAATGATCACACCCGAAAGAACATTTCCCCACCGGAGCGACCGAATCGAAAGGCGACTGCGCAGATGATGGACGCCCTCGCTCAAAACAATCCACCACGACATCGAACCGATGAAGACGCCGACGGTCATGAGTCCGGCAGCTGTCCATCCATTCGTGCCATTGCCCAGCCCGAAGACGGCGAAAATCGCGACGAAGGAGAGAATGGTTGCGACGTTGGTGAGGGTGAGCGCCACGGTGGAGACGTATGTCGAAAGCAGCGGCAGAGTGCCGTCATTTGAGTGCGGATTCTCGGCAGGAACGGACAGCATGAATTTGATGCCGAGGTAGAGCAGGAACAGACCTCCAATGATGGTGATCAGTCGCTCCTGCGACATCAGAAGCGATGACACGGCCGTAAGCCCGAATGCGGCAACGGCTCCGTACAATGCGTCTCCCGTTGCAATACCGAGGCCTGTGACAAATCCCATCGTCCGTCCATGTACGAGCGAACGACGAATGCAGAGCACTCCCATCGGTCCTATGGGGAAGGCCATCAAGAAGCCGATGAGGAGGCCTTTGGCGAAGAACCAGAGTGGCATGTGCTCATTCTAGCCCACTCAGCTCTTCCACCTCGACTCCAACGGACCATCTGCGATCGCGTGCTGCAGCTCACGCAGTTTTGTCAGATCTTCACCTTCCAATACCAGCGCAATTGCGATGCGCACATTATGTCCCATTTCCTGTTCTATCGAGCCATATTTCTTGCCTATTTCACGTGCCATCACGGTGCTCATTTCGGGGGACGTAAACACGAAAGACGATCGGGGTGATCCTGTGTTTTTTGCGTGACTTCTGAGCGGCCAATTTGCTTCCAAGGCTTCCTCAGAGGGACTTATTTTCGTCAAAAATGCGTCCGGGGGTACTTGCTCAGCCCGTGTCATTTTTCCATTTTTTGCTTCTACGCCTTTGAGTACGCTGTTATGCACATTACTGGGGTTCAGTGTCTTGACGAATGACAGTTTGATACCACCAGAAAGTTTGGATGCCTGAATGACGAATTCCAACTCTTCTGCTGGCGATGAAAATCCAACAACTGAGAGGCTATCAAGTACTTTTGCCAACTGGAGAGGTGTTTTCACCGTTCCAATGATTACCCGACTTCCTTGTGCCGACATCTCGCCCGCTATGCGAACAAGGTCATCCGTTCCCATTCCGCCTTTTGTGTGATCATCTCTATCAAGTAGTTCGAGTGCCGTGAACCCCTCTTCTCGCAATATACGCGCCTGCGCGAGCATTTGCTTGTGTGTATTTGCTTTGCTATTGAGAATGGGCAGTATTTTTGTGCCTCCCGAGCCGTCCGCATCTCCATATACGTTTTCGTAGAATTCATGGGCGCCCGGTGCCAGAAGATGGTGTGACATAGGAGGGGGATGGTAGGAGTTTGGAGACTCCGAAGCAAAT
>CAZXIO010000002.1:30525-33146 GCA_964640805.1 uncultured Candidatus Peribacteria bacterium | reverse complement strand
AAGATGGTGTGACATAGGAGGGGGATGGTAGGAGTTTGGAGACTCCGAAGCAAATTATTCTACCGGGTCATCCAACATCTCCGGATGCTCACGGGCAATCAATTTCATTGCATTCATCATTGCCTCTCTTTCAAGAGTCGCAATGGCAAGCACATCAAGCATCACCGCTCGTGGGGGAGCTATAACACTCATTTGCTGCTCTACAGCTCGCGCGAGTGCCAGATTCAAATTGTCGTAGAGCTGTTTTGCAGTTTGTGCCTGAAGAATGTACGGAGGGATAAAATTCGCGAAGGTCACTACTTCGACACGATTGGGCCCAGTCGGCGAATCGGCAGCCAACTTGAAGCCGACGGGTTCGGATGCGATCTTGTTAAAAACCAGTGGATGAGAAGTGGCCATAGTGTGTCATGGAAAATCTACAATGTGATGTTAGAAGCATTGTGCAAGTGTAGTCAATAGATCGAAATTTTATGTGAAAAAAAGCGGAACCCATCGGGCCCCGCTCTCTTTTGAAATCCTGAGCGAATCACATCGACGAGCCGGCGCTACTGGAAGACGGGGAAAGCTTGTGCCAGGTCTTCGTCTTCATGGCCTTCACTGTCATGCGCAGAGTACGGGGCGAGACGCGCAGATCCTGCCACTCGTTGTGTGCTTCCATCTTTGCGGCCTTGCGGGTCATCTTGACGTCGTTGCGCATCATCTTCTGCTTCAAGAGCTGACGCTGCCGCTCGCGAACGCACTGTATGCGGTCGTTGTCATCCTTCACGCTGGCACATTCTTTGTTTGACGCATTGGAAGAGTAACCGGCGACATCGGCGGGATCGGCGGCAAGAACGGCGCCGACAAGACTCACGCTGAGCGTGGCCGCGGTGCAGAGAGACAGGAATTTCTTCATAAGAAAACCGGGAGGAAGTAAAGAACAAGAGGGATCGTAGCCGATACTACCTCTTCCTGTAAATATCAGTCACGCTCTTCTTGCTCTCGATGCTCCGGATCACCTGGGCCAGGAGCGGAGCGATGGAGAGGATTTTGAGCCCGGGGAATGCGCGCGCCTTCACCGGCATGCTGTCGGTGACCACCACTTCTTTGAACTTTGCCTTTTTCAGCCGTTTGATCGCGGGGCCCGAGAACACGGCGTGCGTGGCCACGGCGTAGACGTCCTTATTCGCGCCGCGCCTGAGGAGTGCCTGCTTGGCCGAGAGGAGCGTGCCGGCGGTATCGATGATGTCGTCGAACAGGATGCAGGTCTTGCCCGCGATGTCTCCCACGACTTCATGAATTTCGGTTTCTTGATGGGCGGGGCGGCTCTTATGGAGGATCGCGAGCCCGGCGCCGAGCATATCGGCGAACTTCTTGGCACGCTTTGCTCCTCCCACGTCGGGGGCCACGACGACCGGATCCTTCAGTTTCTTCTTTTTGAATTCATCGGCGAAGATTTGCCGTGCAACCAGACCGTCGACGGGAATAGAGAAGAATCCCTGAATCTGATCCGAGTGCAGGTCCAGCACCATCACGTGGTCAGCTCCCGATTCCTCCAGCAGGTGTGCCACCAGCTTGGCCGAAATGGGCTCGCGGGGCTCGTTGATGCGGTCCTGACGGCTGTAGGGGAAGTGCGGCACCACCACGTGCACGGTTTTGGCGAAGCTCAGCTTGGCGGCCTGGCACATGAGGCACAATTCCATAATGTCCTCGTTCGGATTCCCGGTTCCGGTCTGCACCAGGTACACCTCCCGCCCCCGGACGGACTCGTCGAAGCGGATGTAATTTTCGCCGCAGCTGAACTTCTTGCGGGTGAGGCCGCCCAGACTCACACCCAACTCCCGTGCCAGATGCTCAGCAAGGGCCGGATGCGATGATCCCGTGAAAAGGTGCATGTCGTGTACAGTATAGCACATGCATGTCCGCCTGACGACGGCGATCGGGATGCGCGTTTGCGACGAAGAAACGGGGCGCCGCGTCCTTGGAGCGCTCACCGGCATCGTGCTCGATCCTGACCGCGGTACGGTCGAAGGTTTTTTCGTGCGTTCCGGCGGCTTCTTCGCTCCCGTTTTCTTCCTCTCCGTGCTTGATGTCCGCCGCTTTGGCGCCGTCATCACGGTCCGTGGCCCCGAGGTCCTGTGTCCTCCCGATGATGTCATTCGCGTGGCGACGCTCATCAAAGAAGGCCGCCCCGTGCTCGGGCAGCCGATTCAGACAGAAAGCGGCGCGGAGCTCGGTACGTGCAGGGACGTACAGTTCGACACCGCGCACTTCATGCTGGAAAAGATCTTTCCCGGATCATTGCTGCGTTGGGGGACGCCGCTCCCTGCAAATCAAATTCTGGAAGTGCGTCCCGATGCGATCATCGTCCGCGACACGGCGGCTCCGGTGAAGGAGAAGACTGCGATTCCGGAGGTCCCCATCATAGAAATGCCCGAGGCCGCCTGACGGAGCGAATGCAACGGTCAATGATGAGATCAATGGAAGACGATGCAACAAAGGAACACCTGTCCCCCTTCTCCTCGCAAGGAGGAGGGGTTAGGGGTGGAGGACAAAAAAGCGCGCCCGTGTGGACGCGCTTTTGAAGTCGTAGTGAAACCGTTCAGCTGATCGGGTTGCCGTTGATGATGCCCGGCACGTCG
>CAZXIO010000002.1:0-30425 GCA_964640805.1 uncultured Candidatus Peribacteria bacterium | reverse complement strand
TCGTAGTGAAACCGTTCAGCTGATCGGGTTGCCGTTGATGATGCCCGGCACGTCGTTCGTGATAAAGCCCACGATGATGCGTGCGAGGATGATGATGATCAAACCGACAATCACGAAGAGGATCGTTTTCTTGGCTTTGCCTTTCTGCTCGTCTTCGCCCTGCGACACGATCAGGCGGATACCGGCGATGACGATGAAGATCACCGCGATGAGTGCCAGGAAGTTGAGCACCCACGTGAGGATATTGAGGATGATCGTGCGGATGTTGACGCCGCCGCTCTGCGGAGCCGGAAGGTTTCCGACGTCGGGGTTCGTGCCGCCGATCTGCGCGAAGACCGCCGCGGGGATGGCGGATGCCGTGAGGGCGAACCACGTTCGGTACGTGAATCGTTGCAATGTGGACATAAAGAAGAGATGGGGGAAATTATGCATGTTGTACTTCATTCCTTTTCTGTTTGCAAGATTGGCTTGGGTGTGAGACAGAAAATCCATTGACCTTCACATCACTCGGTGACGGAGTAGTTGATCATTTTTTATTCCCGATGAACGAAACCCGCGACGATCAACGCGAGTGCAGGCAGCGAGAACCACAAATCTTGATTCAAAATCATCAGCTGCATCAGCTGGCTCTGCTGGATGACGGGTGATTTTGCCGCGATTGCGGTGAGGTTGGGATCCAGCATCGGTACGCCCGAAACATATGTGAGCACGGTGGAAAGGAGCAGGCCGGCGGTCGCGACCCCCATCACGGCCGTGATGATCGTATTGATGATCGCATTGCCCTCTTTTGCGTAGTGGATATCGAACCCCGCGCGCACGGCCAGAAAAATGACGATGGCCACGAAGAGCCCCAGCTTAATCCACGGCAGAAGCTGCGCATCTACCCCTCCGAGTCCCAGCCCCACGAACGAGAGCGCCGAGCCGGTGGCCCCCCCCACTCGCTGCAGCACGTTACCGAGCCCGGCCACAGCCACGATGGCAATGTAGCTGGCGATGATGATCTTCACCGATTCCTTTTTTCCGATGATGAACGTGTAGGTCGTGACGATCGCGAAGAACACGATGATGAACAGATCCCATGTGAGCGTCAGATTCATGGAATGCAGAGTATCACGTTCTGCTATTCTCGTGCCATGCGTCATGGATTCCTTCTTGTGGATAAACCGTCCGGCTTCACCAGCCACGACGTGGTCGCTGTCGTGCGCAAAACGCTCTCAGAGCGGTCCATCGGGCACTTGGGTACGCTCGATCCGGCCGCGACGGGACTGCTGGTGCTGGCAGTCGGCCGCAAGGCGCTGAAAGTCGTCCATCTGTTCGATGACCTGACAAAAGAGTACGTCGCCGATATCCGCTTCGGTGCAGTGAGCACCACGTACGACCGCGAGGGGGTGATCGAACAATGGGAACCCGCAATGGGGTGGAAGATTCCGGATCGGACGAAGATCCAGAACGTGATCGCCGACCGCTTTGTGGGAAAAATCCAGCAGGTGCCGCCGTCCTTCTCCGCCATCAGCATCCACGGTGTGCGTGCGTACGATCTGGCGCGACAAGGGAAAGAAGTGGTTATTGAGCCGCGCGAGGTCAGTGTCACCCGCTGCGACATCATCCGGTACGAATATCCCGATCTGCAGCTCAAGATCGCGTGCGGCTCGGGCACCTACATCCGCTCACTCGCGCACGATATGGGGAAGCTGCTCATGTGCGGCGGATACCTCACGGATCTGCGGCGGACGAAAGTGGGTGAGTGGGTGGTCGAAGGCGCTCCCGCTTCCGAGGACGTCAATTGGACGGATGTGATGCCGCTGAAAGACGTGCTGAAAAATTTTCCGGCACGTGAACTCAGTGACAGCGACTTCGAGGACATCACGCACGGGCGCAACATCGAAGCCGAGGTGGAACCGAATACCATCGCATGGCACCGGGAGCTGCCCGTTGCGATCCTCGTCCCCGCGCCGGACGGGACGGCGCATGCGAAGAAGGTGTTTTAGAAGCGAAAAAGGGTCAAAGGGCAGGAAAGGCGACAAAGGCAGGCGTCCTTGACGCTCTAATGAAAAAAGTGAATAATACTTTCCAGGCTAATCTTGCAGATCTTTGTCTTCGAAAGGAGCAAAAGCAATGAAGAAGAAATTTTTTGCCTTTGGATGCATAGTTTCGGGTTTGGCAGGACTCGTTTCCGGCCCACAAGGCTGGTACGGGCTTCTGCAGCCCGACCCGAACTACATCTGTTGGATCTTCATCGGTCTCGTCGCCTATGACGACGATCGTTGAGATCAAATCAAGCTTGGAACGAAGCTCCGGCGTGTCGCCGGGGCTTTTCTTTGGTGTATCATTCCGTTCTCTCTAGACTATCCACGATGAACTTCCTGATTGATCCCGACGTCCTGGCACATCATCCCGATATGGCCATCGGCGTCATCGTTGCAATGGGTATGGAGAATGCGAACGAACCGCAGACCGTGAACTTGTTGCGTGAAGAGGAGAAGAGAGTGTGTGCGTCCCATGATCCCGAATCGTTCAAAGAGCATCCGCACCTCAAAGCAATGCAAGACATTCACCGGAGTTTCGGGAACAATCCCAATAAATTTCCTCCGTCGGTGCAGGCACTCATGAAACGCGTTCTGAAAGGCGGACAGTTGCCCGCCATCAATCCGCTCGTGGACCTCTACAACGTCATTTCGTTGCGGTATGTCGTGTGTGCGGGTGCAGAAGATGTGGATCGTTGCGAAGGAGACGTGCGGCTTGCGTATGCGGATGGCACCGAATATTTTGTTCCATTGGGAGAGTCGAACGAAGATCCTCCAGTGAAAGGCGAACTCGTGTACAAAGACGATAAAGGCGTGATCTGCCGAAAGTTGAACTGGAGGGAGGGCGATCGAACCAAAATAACGAGTGACACGAAGAACGCGATCGTCGTCGTGGAAGGGTTTCCGCCTCTCACGAAAGAAAAGTTGAATGAGATGCTTCACGAACTCGCGGATCTGATCCGGCAGCATTGCAAAGCCCAAACACGCATTGAAGTTTTGAGCGGAGAACGATCGAGATTTGAAATCTGACGCATGTGGCCTGGTCCTTCCAAACATTCCGCTTCCGTTTTGGGGATACAGGCCATTGAGCTCAGGATGCAAAGTTGATAGGGTATCACGGCTGCAAGCGGGTCAGCCCCGCACCGGTCGCTTCGCTCCGATGCGGGGCGAGTAACTCTGTCATCACCGATTCTCACGATCTTTCGTCAATTTTTCTCGGGTCAGTAGCTCAGTCCGGTAGAGCAGTTGCCTCTTAAGCAATTGGCCCTGGGTTCAAATCCCAGCTGACCCACCACGTAAAATCGCTCGCAGCGAAGCGAGAAGCGATTTGACGTGCCACGTGGCGACGAAGTCGCTTTACGTGGCTCGCGATCACGTGGCGCAGCCACACTCAATCATCATTCTCTTTAATCCCGTGGATGTATTTGTGGAGCATGACTTCGAATGCGTAAAAGGCCGTGAACACGAGGATCACGAGAAGTGTGGAGAAGATGGCGATGCCGATCAGCCCGAATCCCGTCGCCATGCCGATCCCCGCCACCGCCCAGAGTCCGGCCGCGCTGGTGATTCCTTTCTTTCGCGCAGACCTGCGGCAAGTCGTGTAGAATGTGGAAGACATTTCCCTTCCATTCGTATGACATCCCTCTCCATGCGCGTCGTCACGCAGCTTGATGTAACCGTGGACAATGTGCCCGGACGACTCTCCGCGGTGTGCACCGCGCTTCTGCAATCAAGCATCAACATCCTCGGGATGTGCGCAAGCTCGGAGGGATCGAAACAGGTGTGGCATTTCGTGGTGAACGACATCGAAGCGGCAAAGAGTGCGCTGGTATCCAAAGGGAGCGCGGTCACCACCAGCGACGTCCTCGGGTTCTCGTGCGCCGAAGACAAGCCCGGCATCATCGCGGCCATCGCGCGCACGTGTAGCGACAGCGGAATCAACATCGGTAACATCTACTGCACTTCGGCCGTCCTCGGCGGACCCACGTCGGTGTACCTCTCGGTCGATAAGAAAGATTTTGTGAAGGCGAAAGAGGTCTGTGCACGATTGCAGTTGTCCTGACATCATGCGGGGATCGCTGTAGTCTGTTTTCGTGATGCAGCGATTGCGATCATTGGAACAATTCCTTCCGGCACTGATACTCCTCGGCGCGGTTGTTTTTCTCGGTCTGTTCCTCTTCATACTGCCAAATCCCGTCGCGCTTGATGACGGGCTGCGGCATGCCGTGATGGCGCGTGCGATGGCGGAGCAGGGGATACTGGCTGTGCCCGGGTGGAGCGCGTTCCTGTACGAAGGGGCCCTGAGCACGATCAAAGCCGATCCATGGTTCCTCGCCGATGTTCTCTTCATCCCGCTGCTGCCGCTGGGACTCACCGGCGCGATCAAGGCGTTCTCGCTCATTGGCATCGGCTCTCTGTTGCTCAGTTTTGAGCTCCTCCTGTGCTCTTTCGGACTCGCTCCGCGCGCTCGAGCTTTACTCTTATTTTCACTGCTCTCCCTCAACGCCGCGTTCTTTTTCCGCCTTCTGCTCGGGCGCCCGTTCCCGCTGCTCACCGCGCTCATGCTTGTTCTCCTCTGGGCGTTGCTGCAGCGTCGTTGGTGGATCGCAGCAGGCATCCTCGCGGTCTCCGTCCTGTTCTCGCAACTCTTCGTCTTCCCACTCTTTGTTGGCTGTGTTGTGATAGCGTGGATGACTGTGACGGTCAGGCCGCGACGCGTTCTGCCGTGCGCGCTTGCGTGCGCGGGAGGAACCGCTGCCGGATTCATCCTGCATCCCGCTCCGGCGGATTTTCTCCGGTATTTTTTCGCCGTGTTCCTCGCCATTCCGCTCCTTGCCGGCGGCGAAAACGGCATCGAGATGCAGGGGGGGATGTATGGCGACGCTGTTTCGGTCTTCGCGGCGCTCGGACTTACCGTCGTGATGTTCATGGTTCTTTTTCATGGAAGGCGACTGACACCGAGGACGTTTGTCGAAAGCGATCTTGCAGTCCTGACCGCGCTTGTGATCATCCTTGGAGGCACTTTCATGCTCTGGCAGCGCGCGATCGATCTGCTGTGGCCGGTTCTGCTCGTCCTGATCGCCCGCATCTTTTCGCTCTTTCCCGATGTTCTACGCGAGTCCAAAAGGATATTTCTGCCGCGGCTTCCGCGCAATCTGGAACTCGATACCCTGCTCTGTACCGGCATCGTCACCTTCATCGCCTCTCTCTATCTTCTGGTTCTCGGCAACCCGTCAGAGTCACTGTCAGTCTTTTCCGCGATGCGCGCGGTTCCCGACGGATCGCGCGTGCTCAACGCGGATTGGGACGCCCTGCCCGTGCTCCTCGCCGTACAGCCCCGCGCCCGCTACGCCACGGGCATCGATCCCGTGTTCACACTACTCAAGGACCCCGATGTTGCCCGCCTGCTGGCGCAGATCAGTACGGTCAGGACGGACAAGGAAATGGCCGAGGTTAATGCGGGGGCGTGGCTGACGTCTCTTCTCGGGCACTACACGGGGGAGTACCTCGTGATGCTCCGGCGCAACCGAAAAGAGTTGCTCGAAGATCTTGTACAAGACCCCCGGCTCAGGCTCGTATCGATGGATGAGGCGATGATGGTGTTTAGGATTACTCCCTGACACCCTCCTGACAATGTCGTTGGATCGTTTTCCAGTCGAACGGAAATTTGTGCGTCTCCACTGCTCTCACAAGAGCTGCAAAGGCGTGCCACGGACTCAATGATTCGAAGAGGAACGCGTTGCCCGTCTCCTGTACGGGGTTGTAATCCTCCAGCAGACCTCCTTCCGGCGATACCGGAACGACGCCGTTTTCGAGGCATTTCTTCACATCGGTCTGTGGAGGATCGGAGAGGAAAAGCGCCATGTCGGCGGCGCCATACATCGCATCCATCGCATCCTCTTTTTCGGAGACGATGTGAAAGCGGTGCCGGTGTTCCTTCGAGAGCTTCGTACAGAGCTCACCGTAGGCGGCGGAGCCTTTGCCGAGCACCAGAATTTCGACCGGTAGCGACAGGATGCCTGCGAGCATCTCTTCGAACAGCTTGCCGCCCAGTGCCTCGCTCAAACCCGTCGGGATGCAGAGCATCGGACGTCTGGGTTCTTTCGGCCATCCCAATTGAGCCTGCAATGCAGTTTTGAACTGCACTTTCTGCTCGAGTATGAGGGGGTTTTTTGTGTTGGGCATGCGGGTCAATGAATCCTCTTAGTATAGCGGAAAACACGCGATTTTGCCATGCGTGAATACTTGACGAATTACGGTATTTTGATGGGAATCCTCCGTTCTTCGGTATCCTACCCTGCGTGAAACACTTGCTTCTGATCGACGGCCACCACCTCATGTACCGCGCCTACTACGCGATCCCGCGGACACTCAAAACGTCAAAAGGGGAACAGTCCAACGCCGTATACGGGGTGGCGAGTATGCTCGTTGCCATGCTCAAGGCCGAGCAGCCGGATGCCCTCCTGTTCTGCTTTGACGAAGGCGAGGACACGTTCCGGCACAAGGAACACAAGGAATATAAGGAGGGGAGAGCCGAGACGCCGGATGACTTCTATACCCAGATCCCCCGTATTCTCGAGATGATCGAAGCGTTTGGATTCCGTCATCTCTCGGACCCCGGATTCGAGGCCGATGACCTGCTCTGCACCTATGCCAAAGCCGGTGAAAAAGAGGGGATGCGGGTCACGATCGTCACGGGGGATAGGGACGCCTTCCAGCTGGCGACGGATAACATCCGCGTTGCCATTCCTCACAAAGGCTATCAACAACCGGAATACCTCGGCCCCGATCAGATTCTCGCCAAGTACGGTATCCGTCCCGATCAGGTGCCTTCCTATAAAGGGCTCTCGGGCGACAGTTCCGATAACCTGCCCGGCGTGAAGGGGATCGGCCCCAAGACTGCTTCCGAACTCCTGCAGAAGTACGACACGCTGGAGGGTATTTACGCGCATTTGGAGGAGGTTCGCCCCGCCGTGCGCGTCAAACTGGAGAAGGACAAAGAGCAGGCGTTCTTCTGCGAGCGGATGGCGAGGCTTGTGTGCCCTCCCCTGAGGGATTCACTGGAGGAAGTGACGCTGAAGAATGCTCCTCTTGCGTCGGCGGTTCAGTTCCTTCGGGCGATGGAATTCTTCTCCCTTGTGACACGGCTGGAGTCGTTCGCACGGACGCCGTACGGTCAAAAAATATTCAGGCAGGAGGCGGGACAGCAGGCTGTGATCAGTGAGATGAAGAAAGAAGAGAAGCCGCAGATGACATTGTTCTAGTGTCATGGTTCGAGGCTCGCTCCTCACCATGACAGCACTCATCACTCAGAGTGTCATGGCGAGGTGCGCCGCAGCGCCTCGAGCCATGCATACAAACTGTATTCACCTGATTTTGACATCATTTTTAATTGAATACTTTTTTTGATTTGTGACATATGGAAGAGAAAAATTCTGAACACTAAATATGTTCTTATTTTCTGTTCATGAATACGAAACATGAACAGAACGTACTTGCAGCCCTTAAGAAAGCCCCTTTAGACTGACGATCGTTTTAGCGCAGCTCTGCATTCAATCTTCAATCTGCTGCTGCACTCCGCTTTTCCCAGCACTCCCATGCCGAAAGAACGAGTCGTTGCCAGTCTGGATGTCGGTAGCGCCAAGATCCGCACCGTCATCGCCGTCGTCGACGGCGTCAACGAGGACCACCGCACCCCCAACATCATCGGGGTGGGCCTGAGTCCGTCACTCGGCATGCGCAGGGGGCACGTGATCGACGTCGAGGAACTCATTCATAACATCATCTCGTCTCTGGAGGACGCCGAGCGTATGGCGGGTGTCCCGGTGAACCACGTCTTCGTCGGTATGAGCGGCTCGCACATCGAATCGTTCGACAGTCGGGGAGTGATCGCCATTTCGGGTGCCGAAATCACGGTGGAAGACATCGGCCGCGTGCTCGACGCCGCCCAGGCCGTGAGCATCCCCCCCAACCGGCGGATCCTTCACATCGAGCCGAAGTCGTACGCGGTGGACGAGCAGCGCAGCATCAAGAACCCGCTTGGGATGACGGGCATCCGGCTCGAAGTCGAAGCGCACATCAACTCGGGGCATGTCCAACACGTCAACAATCTCGAGAACTGCATCTACAAGGCGGGAGTGGACATCGATGCACTGGTGCCCTCCACCATCGCCTGCGCCGAGGCCGTGCTCACCAAGCGCCAGAAAGAGCTCGGTGTTGTGGTGATCGACATGGGAGCCGGCTCTACGAGTGTTGCTGTCTATGAAGAAGGAACGATCCTCCACAGCGTCTCGCTGCCCATTGCCGGCGAGAGTGTCACAAGTGACGTTGCGATAGGGCTCCGGACCTCCATCGACACGGCCGAGAAAATCAAGATCGAGTATGGATCGGTGCTGCCGGCCGAAATGAGCGATCGCGAGATGATCGACCTCTCCACCGTGAGCAAGGTCGACACGCAAACTGTGAGCCGCAAATACATGGCCGAGATCATGCAGGCCCGCTACCACGAGGTCTTCTCGCTCATTAAAGCCGAACTCACGCGCATCGGCCGCAGCGGCATGCTCCCGGCGGGCGCCATCCTCACGGGCGGAGCCGTCAAAGCTCCCGGAGTGCTCGACCTTGCGCGCGATGTGCTCGGGCTCCCCGTCCAGATGGGTTTCCCCGTCGAGATCGGCGGTGTTATAGAGAAGGTGGACGACCCGGCCTACGCCACCGCGCTCGGCACGCTCGTATGGGGTATCCGCGAAGATGCGCAGGGCATGCGTGGATCTCCTTTCCAGATGAAGAGGGCCGTGAAGCAGATGAGCTCTTGGATTAAAAGCCTATTTCCGTGACCGTATGGACGCGCCAATGGCGCGTCCTTACCACTCTCCCTTACTTCGGTTCCATTTCCCCTCAGTCCCATGTCCGACAACACTTTCCGCTCCCTCTTCTCCGGTTCCCGCTCCTCCGGCACGTCCGGACAGCAGCGTCAGGATGATACCTCCGCGGGCACGGCCCACGAGGTGCGCCCCGATTCCATTCCCGGTGCGGTGATCAGGGTGCTCGGCATCGGCGGTGCCGGCAACAATGCCGTGGCCCGCATGATTAACGAGAAGCTGCAGGGCGTGGAATTCATCGCGGTGAATACCGACGCGCAGGCGCTGTACCACAGTCCCGCGAGCAAAAAGATCACCATCGGGCGTGGGACCACGCGGGGACTCGGTGCAGGCGCGAATCCCGACATCGGCAAGAAGGCGGCAGAGGAAAGCCTTGAGGAAATCAAATCGGCGCTGGAGGGCACGGACATGCTCTTCATCTGCGCGGGACTCGGCGGAGGATCGGGAAGCGGCGCGGCCCCCGTCATTGCCGAGGCGGCACGCAGCATGGGCATCCTGACGGTGGCCGTCGTCACCCGGCCGTTCAGCTTCGAGGGCTTCAAGCGCAAGAAGCAGGCCGATGAAAGCCTGGAAATTCTCAAGGGCAAGGTCGATACGCTCGTGACGATCCCGAACGACAAAATCCTCTCGCTCATCGACAAGACCACCCCGCTCACCGAGGCCTTCCAGGTGATCGATGAAGTGCTCAAGCACGCGATTGAGGGCATCTCGAGCCTCATCACGGTCCACGGTCTCATCAACGTCGACTTCGCCGACGTCAAAACCATCATGCAGGACGCCGGCACGGCGCTCATGGGCATCGGGTACGGCACCGGCGACAGCCGCGCCGCAGAGGCCGCGCGCGCTGCGGTGGACAGTCCCTTGCTCGAAACCTCCATCCACGGCGCCAAAGGAATACTCCTCAACATCACCGGCGGCACGGATCTCTCGATGTTCGAGGTGGACGAAGCCGCGCGTATCGTCACCGAGGCAGCCGCTCCCGAGGCCATGATCATCTTCGGAGCCGTGATCGACGAAGCCTTCACGGGTCAGGTGAAATGCACGGTGATCGCCACGGGCTTCGCGGAGCGCGAGGCAGGATCGCCCATGATCATGAATCCGGCCCAGCGCATGATGCAGAGCACGTTCGGGCGCACGCAGACGCCGTCTCCGGCAGCGAAAGGCGAAACGCGCATGCAGAATCCGGCGCGGGAGGCGGATGCGGCGAACACGAAGCCGCAGATGGACCTGAATATGGAAGAATTGGAGGTGCCGGCGTTTATGAGGAAGCCTCTCTCAAAGTAAGGCTTTGAAAGCAAATTTGTCATCCCGAGCTTGCGAGGGACGGCAAATTTGCGGTTGTATGGTTCGCAAGCTCACCATGACAACCTTAGTCGCCTACCCATGTGTTCCTGTTGAACCGAAACCACCTCTGGTCTCCGCCCCATGCCCCTCAACTTCCTCAAACTCTGCCTTCTCGATCTTCACAAACACTCCCTGCGCAATTCTTTCGCCCCGCTCCACAGTCACCGCCTTGTCCGTCACATTCTGCACCTGCACGAGCAATTCATCTTTCTCACCGTGGTAATCCTGATCAATCACGCCGATGGAGTGCGGGCAGATGAGGCCTTTTTTACGGGGGAGCGAAGAGCGCGGGATGATCAGGAGCATATAGCCGACCGGAACCTTCACGATCACGTTGCCGGGGATGAGTGCGATCTTCCCCGCCTCCACCACCGTCGTCTCGCGCGTGATCAGATCGAAGCCCACGGCGCCCGCCGACTCGTATTTGGGGAGGGGGAGCGTGGGGTCGATGCGCCGGAGGGAGACAGGAAAAGTCATGCTTGAATTAGAGACGACTGAGAATGAGCAAATATTCATCGCGTGTCATGCCCAATGTTCGCAGATTATTGAGAATAATGAAAACGGGAACGTCGCCTTTTGCCTGAATGACGATCGATCGGGGCAGCGCTTTCTTTTTGTACATCCTATGCGAGGCTTCCTGACGCACACAAACACAACCTACTGACAGAAGAAATTTCTCGAAGCGCTTCCAGTTGGGTCCCAGCTTTGGCACGGGATCAGACTGGAAGCGGAATCTTGAGAGAAACGCTATAAATGCGCTTCATCATGGTCGGAGGAGTCCATTCTCCATGGCGCCGTACCCAGCCCATTTCTCCAAGTACCCGGTTCAATGTGCCGCATTCAACCAGATCGTCGATAAAGAGCCGCAGAACGGTCTGGAAATTGTCCTTTGCTCTCCCGAGCGTTCCGCCCGAGGCGGAAAGATCGAGTGCAGGGCAGTACGCAATGAATGCCCGTTTTTCCTTGAGGAAAATAAGGGGAAGCTTCTGTGCAATGCGGGGGGTCGTTCGTAACATGGCTCCATTTTACTCCTCTGTGTTCGCTTGCCCAGCAATTGTGCATCAAAATTGCATTGCCTATACTGCAAGCGATTCTCAAGTCACGGGTGCCCTGATCGGGCCATCGAACCCCGCTTCTAAAGTGGGGTTTTTTACGTAGACCGTCAGATGGGATTTATACCGTGCATGACACTTTAATTGGATGGAGGCGTTCATAAAAAAGTCAGTACGGTTTCAGTTCAACTTCCGCTTTGCGTCGGTCAAAATTCACTTTGAAGAGATCGAAGAATCCACACTGTCCAACGACTCCGTAACCGTAGGCCGGCATCGAGGGCATGAAACCCATCGGGACTTCATATTTCCATCCTCCGATCCGAATGGTGACATCATGGACGAAAAACGGCATGCCTCCTCCCGTAATGCCGCCGACATGATCTTTTCGTCCGCTTTCAATATCGATATCCAGCAGTTCGCCGATTTCGGAAGGAACAAGATTGCAGTCTGCTCCCGAATCAACGAGGACCTCAAACCGGATTGCCTCATGCCCATACAGGATCTCTATGGGGATGATCGGTCGGAGAACTTTGGCTCCCAGTTTTTTGTACGAAAATTTCATGCGCCCCCGACGTAAGGACTGAGTCGATCCGGCATGTGCGCGATGATGGGCAGCGCATGACCTTTGAGGCGAGCTTTATCCCTCGCTTCCTTTGCGGTTTTCCCACTGGCGAGGACGGTTTTCTCGTCGTCGTCCAAAGCAACCCATAGCCCCTTGAAACGCCTGTAGATGCTGGTCCATTCGATCGGCATAGATGCATGGTAACACGATTTGTCCGAGCCATCCAGAAAATGAGGCTGTTTCCCGCGTGATCAGATCAAAACCCACGGCACCTGCAGACTCATATTTTGGGAGCGGGAGCGATACATCGATACGTTGAAGCGAGACCTGCATAGGAATGGTTCAATTCTAGCATAGGTATCCTTCTCAATTGACGGGTATTCCGGGCGTGTCGAGAAAGCCCTGAGGCAATGGGTCATCGACCGTGATTCCCATTTGCGCGGCAAGAGCGACGGTGATGTCTTTCTTTGTCGAGGGTGGCCAGCTGAGCAAGTGATGCTTGAAAAGTCCCCGAATGAGGAAGTCGTTATGAGGTCTGCCTTTGTAGCTGACGATTTGGGAACCCGTTCCCACCGTCCATGCTCCGTAGACGTTGTCCAGTTTCTCGCGCGTTGCTTTCACATAGTTGGTGAACACTCCCGCGGGCAATTTTCCGGCTTTTACGGCCTTCTTCAGGGTTTCGTAATGGGTCAGCAGTTGTTCGATGAACATGCGGGCTTTGTCTTTTGTGTCAAAAGCACCTGCCGAGTTGGTGGACAAAATTTCGCGGTAGGCGGCGGCACCGAGGAGCACGAGTTCCGTTCCGTTGTTGTCGGGATTGTAGTAGTCGTCATCCAGCGTTTTGGCGTCGAAGGAGTGCAGGAAGTCCCTGCGATAGTCACGGTACTTTTTGAACGGCTTGATGTTTTCGTAAATGCTCAGCGTCCATGCGTCGTTGTCGCCGGTTACGATCTGGCCGGCGAGCACCTGGCTGATTTTTTCCAGCAGCTGATCTCGCTCCATAGGCTTGAGCCCATTTTTCTCTTGCCGCGCCTGAATTTCGTGCTCGACCGCTTCGAAAATCGTGGCGAAGGTGCCTGCCTGCTTGAATTCGGCGTGCTCGTTTTTCTGGTAGCGTTCGAGGTCGTGACGGTCGATCTTGAAGAAGAAGTGGATCATGCCCGTCGCGAGTCCGTTCGTGCCGATCTTGTCCTGCAGTTTCTTGGGGAAGTATTTGCGGGCGGTGGGGTCGTCACGGATCATGTTAAGAATCACCGTCGACGCCCAGATGGGCGAGTAGGCGTACTTGCCCTTCTCCACGATGCGTTCCAGGATACCCAGCGTCGCCCAGTAGTTTTTGCGCTCGAGCTCGTAGTTGAGGGCTTTGATCATGGGCGGAATATCCGGATAGTTGTTCACGAGCGACTTGCCTTTGGCAATCTCCGCATCTTCACCGGTGCTGTTCTGTTGCTCGAGTTCGCGGACGTACTGCTCTTTGCGTTCCTCTAGCCACGTGGTGGGGAGCGAGTCCTTGATCTTCATTCCGAACACCGAACCGGTTTGCGCGTCGAAATCGAAGAGCCAGCCCTTGCTTGCCATGTACTCCAGCACCCCGCGGAACTTGTTCGGATCATTCTTCATCTGTACCAGCAGGCTCGGGTGCCCGTTATGGCCCTGGCAGCAGTGCTGGAAGGTCGCATGGTCGTGTTCCAGGTGCTTCTTGTATTCATCTTTGATTTCGTCGTTCTTGTGATCGAGAGCCATTTCGAGCGTCATCTTGGCCTGTTCGCCGATGAACGGAATACCCTTGAGCATGTTGCCGATCCCATTGGCGATCTCGGACTGGCGCAGCGTGGACCACTGGTCCCACGCTTTCGTGTACGACTCCCATACGATCGTCACGGCGTTCATTACATGTTTGATGCTGTAAAACTTCCAGCTCCAGCCGCCCTCTTCTTTGTTGAGTTTGTCTATTTTCTGAATGGTCTGGGCGCTGTTGCGGACTCCATTCACTTTTTTTTGCCAGGCTTTTGCCGTGCCCTCGATTTCCGACAGGAGCTCGTTTAAGAGTTTGCCCAGAGCCTTCATCGCCGGATGGTCTTCCTCCAGCCACTCGCCGTTCGGGGCTGCGTCTTTGACCATCACCGTGAAGTTTTCATAATCGCGGTCGCGCAGGTCGAGCGCCATCGGCGCCATACTGAGGAACTGACCGGGAGCCATGCGTGGGGTGTTCTGCCATTTTCCCACGAGTGTGGACGCACGGGTCCAGGACTCGGTCACATGCAAACCCTTGGCCAGATGTTCCGAGCTGCCCGACCACTCCGCGATCTCCGCATCCGTCGCACCGTGTTTCTGGAGTATCGAGACCGTGCTTGAGACGAGGCCCGTCAGTTGCTTGATGTCTCCCTGAAGTCCATGAACCTTTTCCGTCAGCTCATCCGCATCCACGGGAGCCTTCTCTTTCTCGGGAGCGCCCGGAGTTTTATTTCCGTCATCTGCGGGGTCATCGATGCCCGTGTCCACGGAGAATCTTTTTTCATCCGTCGTGGGATTGTTGACGCATTCCTCCGCGTTGATCTCGGCTTCCGCATCTTCCGCAACATCGCGTTTGCGTTTCTTTTGGATTGAAAGGCCAACGCCGTCGTCGATCTGTTTGAAGATTTCGTCCCGTCTCTTTTGTGACAAGTGTGATTCCAGATTCAGAGTGCCCTCTCTGTCCAGCAATGAAAAAAGACAGAGTTCGTACTCATCCCGGAATTTATCGAGGTCGCGGCCGTCGCGGAAATCATTGAAGCGGTTGAGCAATTCTTCCATCGCGAGAGCCGTGTTGCCGGCATACAGGATGTACTGATCATTGCCTTTGCTTTTTGTGCAAATGTGCCGAAGCAGCGCATCGAAGCGTCTGCTGTATCGGACCCGTTCGTCGATCTTTTCCACGGCCTGCTTCACGCGACGTGGCAGATACTGGTTGAATGCACTATCGAGCTTCGCAAACAGTTCTTTTTCCGCGGTATTTTCGAAGAGCACAAGGCTGCTGCCTCCCACCGGTTTTGTGCCCTTTTTTCCATCTTTCCAGACGCGATAGCGTTCAATCACTGCGAGGACGAGCAGACGCCGCTGTCCTTTGCACGGGGCATAGATGGTATTGCCCACGGAGTCGCCGGCCGACTGAAGCTCGCTGAGTGTTTTCTGAAACTCGCGAACGTCGTGTAGGAGGGGTTCCTTCTTCTCGGACGAGGGGGTGATTTCGCGAAGGATCTCTTCCCCGAACGCCGCGAAGAGGCGGTCCCCTTGCAACTCCGGCGCCACCTTCTCGATCGCTTCAAACATGCTCCTTTCACGTTCATCCGGAATTTCCGGCTCGCCTGTGGGGAAGCGTTGGTTCAGGTAACGCTCCGAGAGCACGTCGACTTGTTCATTGCGCGGGATATCGCCGTAGTGCTCGTGGAGAGCCTCGTGGTTGAGGGCATCGTCAATGGAGCGTTGTCCCTCCAGAGCCGCGTTCTGTTCGCGGATAACTTTGCCGAAGATGTCCTCTCCCAAATGCCGCATCAGGCCGTACATGATTGCATGACCCCGTTCATGCTTGCGCACATTGTCGCGTTGCAAGAGGTCCGTCAGCTTCTTATTGAAGTAAATGATATTTTTCGTGGGATCGTACTGTCCCCGGAAATTCTTCGCATCTGCATTCGGCCCGAGTTTCTCTCGGCCTTCAACGGTATCTGTGTCGACGTCTTCCTCGGTGACGTGCGCCAGATGTCCCCGGAACGCTTCGAATTGCTTCACTGAGCCGCGGACTTTTCCCCGAACCGTATCGATTGTTTTCCGCATTTCTTGGAATTCGTCGCTTTTTTGACTCTCGTCATCTACCCAATTGGGAAGAGGCGCATGCACCGTTTTTTCCGTATCGCCCAAGAGCGTCATCACGCTCCCGTGCTTCTTGTGCAGAATATCGTGCAGCGAGAAGAGCGGGTTTTCGGTGATGGTGGCGTGCTCGATGATCGGCAGCTTCACGATGCCCTCCAGAGCCGCATCCAATTTTTCGCGCGTTTCGTTGCGCAGTTCGGTTATTTCCTTGCGCATCTCAAGATGCAGTTCATCAACGTCACCCTCGTCGTAGCCGTCTTCCTGCTCATCATCATCTTTGTTTTTCCCGGGACCATTGGTTGCATTTTTTTTTGTAAAAAACGCCAACCTCCGCTCCCGTTCGGGAGGAGAGAAGAAGGCGAAGCGCGTCACGGGGAGACCGTTCAGCATTTAGAGCTTACAGAAGCGAATAAAAGCGTCCAAGAACCGTTCCCTTTGATCCGACTTCATCGTGATAAATTGGCTTAGGATAGAGCGAATTTGGGTGGGGTCGATGCTGCCTGTCTGGATGATCGTCTGCGTGCGGCTGCGCTGTTTACCAATGTGCAGCTCCGTGAAGTGCGGCGTGTGAATGAGCCAGAATTCCTTGCAGTCGCCCCAGAAGGTGAACTGGCCGTCCAGCGTATAGCCCGCAGAAAAGAGCGAGATGTGCTTGAACGTCGGCGGTTCGCGACGCAGGAGGAAATAGATGCCTCCCACAAGCAGCGCGACGAGTGCCACCGTCCATGCACCCGTGACGATCGCGTACACGGCCGTTCCCAGCACGACGATCGATCCGATCAAGTACCACCGCGGCGAGCGCTCATGCACGGGGTGAGTGGACGCAGTCCATTCCAGCAGAGGCGTTTTTGCGTCGATGCCGTGCGGGAGAATCGGCGCGCTACCGTCAGAAATCAGCTCGTTCATTGGTGTGGGTGTGAGAGTTAATTAATCTGTATATTGTAGCCGAAAAGTCGTGTTTCTGACAGTCTGCGGGACTTGCCTACACCACAAAATAGTTTTTTATATTATTCCATCAGGAATGGCTTTCTCATCAGTTAAAAAGTGTGCCGCCCTTGTCGGCGGACCGGTACAGGACCGTGAATCCTTCCGGTGGTGAAATTCCGACGCTGCATGGCGGAAAATAGGGTCCAAACAGACTCAGAATATCGGCCGGAATGGGGTCGGGACCCGTGTGATGAAATGCCCTGACGATGATGATTTGAGCTCTCTCTTTGATGGCCTGAAACGTCTGCCGATAGAGCGGATGATCGTAACCGAGGTAGTCGTGAAAATACGGCGTAAATATCGGACCGAGGGGTGAGTGAACGGCGAACGCGGATGCGGGGTAGTCGCCGTCGAGGGCGTACGGGACGGAGCCGCAACTTTCGATCAATTCATCAATCCACGCCGAAGACGCTTTGTACTCAACTTTCGCCGCCAGAAATGCTTCCCGGTCTTTGAGTGGAAGCGGCCTGAACAGCAGAACGCCGAGAAGTGTGAGTGCGCCGATCGCGGGCCACCCCCATCGCGCATCGCTGTTCCATTCATGCAGTTCCCGGAGTGCGAGGAACGCAATCGCGAAGTATCCCGCGAAGGCAAACGCAGCGTCGTTGCCCGTATATCCGCCGATGCCGAAAATCAGCGTCATCAGAAGCAGGACAACGATCACTCTGCAGATCTCCATCGCATTTCCAATCGATCGCCACGCGGAGATTCCCAGCACCGCCGCAAACGCGATTCCGCACGCCCATGCGTATGCCATGTACTCGCCGTACTGCGGCACGAGAGACGTATCGAACAGTCCTGCAGCATGCATCTCGTACCGGATGCGCCAGAGCTGCACGATGTGATTGCAGCCATATGCGAGGATGACGATGGATGCGATCGCAAGTAGACGGTTGAGGATGCCAAAGCGGATTCTGCGTACGAGGACGAGCGCTAGCGAGCCGGCCAGCACCCAGCCGAGCAGCGGCATGGGCGAGTAATCGGTGTGGCTGGCGAAGAGGCGCCGGATCCAGAGCGCCTTCACCCAGAGCGGAAAATCATTTGCGCCGGCAATGCGGCTTTTGAGCATCGCGGGCAGATAAAAATTCCAGTATCCGCCCCAGTATCCGGTCAGGAGCAGGATCAGCCCGTCGGCTGCAGCAGCGATGATCAGCGGCACGATGAACGAGCGCACGAACGCGCGGGGTGAGTTGCAGATCAAAAGTGCCGCCGCGAGGCACGCGAGGAAGAACGGTTCCTTGAGTCCGATCGCACACATCAAACTGAAGCTCGCGATTCCAATCCTCACTTTGCCCATCGGCGCATCATTCCAGACGAGTGCGAGGACATAGGTGAGTGCGAAGAACACGCCGAACAGTTCGGTCTGGAGTCCTCCCACGATCTGTTGCAGCCGGAGACTCAGAAGAATTCCGAGCAGGATCGAGAGTGAAATGAGCATCATCTGTCGCACTCGGTCAGTCTTCTCATGTACTGTCTTCCTCCACATCCAGAGCCCAAAGAGTGCGGGCGTGAGTCCCAGAAACAGCGTCTCGATGATCGTCGCCAGCCGCTCACCGCCGGTGAAAAGCTGCGACAGCGCCATCAGGAAATAGATTCCCGGCGGTTTCGATTCGAACAAATCCGTGTACGGCTTGAGTCCATTCAGAATGCCGCGGCCGACAGTCAAATAAATGAACGCGTCGGCGTTCATGGGTCCGCGCAGCGAGAACATCAGCATCTCCCACAGGTCATACAGGCCTTTAAGAAGAGCGATGCCACAAATGATCGCGACAATCAGTGGCAGCGCGCGGCGCACGGGATGCGGCAAAAACGAGAGGAGTCGGTCCATTGCGGCAAATCATACATATTGGTACGCTCCACCGCACGCTCATTCGATTTCTCTGGGCAATTAGCTCCCGCCTTCGCCATCGGGCTTCGGCGGGCAGGCAGCTGGCTCGTTTTCAAATCATTGGGCAATTAGCTCAGCTGGCTAGAGCGCCACATTGACATTGTGGAGGTCACTGGTTCAAGTCCAGTATTGCCCACCACGTAAAATCGCGCAGCGAGATTTTACGTGCCACGTGACGGCGCAGCCGTTTTACGTGGCACTCTGGGCGCGATCACGTGGCGCGGCCATAGCCACACTATCCAGCCAGATACTGAGATACAGAATCGATCTTCTTTTTGATCAGGGGTAATAGTGCTTGCCGCATACGTACTTCTCCCTTGTCGCGAGGAAGAATCTGCGTAATTTCCTGAAGAGAAGTTCTGCAAAACTCAATTTCTTTTAATGCCCAAACGCGAATATCCGGCACCGTCCAAGGATCGATTTCTGAAACGTTTTCTTGGTCGATCCCCGCAGTTTTCAGCACATGGAGTGGAACATTGATTTCTCCTCTGCAAAATTCATGAGTGAGATCAGTAAGTGCATAGCTTCGACCTTGCAATTGTGCCAAAAGAGGGAGCTCATGAGAACGCAACGCTGATCCCAGTGCAGCCAATGAAATATCCTGAACCGGAGAGAAGGAAGCCTCGTATGCCGCGTGCAAATCAGCTTCAGGGAGTGCGACAGAATGCATTCTCCTCTCAAAATCAGAATGTGCTGAATCAAGATACTCAAGTAAATACTGTACAATCTGCTGCCGGTCAGACTTCGGAAATCTCTCCAGAAAGAATCGAATGAAAAGTTCAGAATTCTGCGCCTCCGGATGATTCATGATGTAGATCCATTCTCGACGATTGCATTCTTCAAAAACAACTCCAATACGCTGTTTGGTGCTTTCAATCATTTGTTGAACGCTACTGAAACAATTCGGTAACGGTCTGTCGCCGTCGACAATATCATCAATCTTCCTGCAAAAATAATATGGATATCGTATTCCTTTTGTTATGCATGTCAGATCGCTGATGGAAAGCATTGCCGTGAAGAGACCGTACTTTTTATGATCTCTCAGGAGGAGCCGCGCCTGCTCAGCAAACAAGTACATCTGAGCCTCCATCCAGCGTTGAATTGCATATTTTGGTTGAGCATTTTCTACTGCTTTGTCTGCAACCCTATTGAGTAGTGCACCAACTGACATATATTGAATGCATCGTATCATTTGTAGTCGTCAAATATTCGAAAATGTACCGTACATTAGACGGAGGTTTCTCCCCCTACAGAAACCTCTTTCACCTCATCCTGAAGCCGAAAAATCGTGGTCGTCACTTTTTCATGGTTCGGAATCTCTTTCATCGGCTTCTGTGACTTCGTAGTCTGCACGTATGTTGCAATGTCTCCTCGATCTCCTGTTCCCGCGCCGCTCGCTGCTGGGCGACGAAGGGGAGTGGATAACGGCGGCGGAATGCAGACTGCTCCGCGGCGAGCCGATCATCCGGTCGCAGAGGCAGGTACGGGATCAGGGCGTCCGGTCTCTCGATGGACTCGTCGGCGCGACGAGCTATGCGTCACCACTCGCGCGCCGGGCCATCCACGCGCTCAAGTATAAGAAGATCACGTCCATCGTTCCAACACTCGCGGACCTGATGGCGGATGCGCTCACGTATGTTCCCATCGAAGAGGGGACGGTGATCTGCCCTGTTCCGCTCCACTGGAGACGGAAGTTCATGCGCGGATTCAATCAGGCGGAACTGCTCGGGCTCGCGCTCAGCAAGAAATCAAAATTGCCGTATCAGAATCTGCTCAAGCGCACGCGGTCCACGGGGGCGCAAGTCGGGCGGCATCGTGATGAGCGTTTGCAGGCGCTCACGGGCGCATTTGCCGTCACAGGAGCAGTTCCTGAACATATCCTGCTGATCGATGACGTCTGCACCACCGGTACGACGCTTGACGAGTGTGCGATGGTGCTCAAAAAAGCGGGGGCGAAGAACGTCATGGCAGCTGTACTCGCCGTTGATTGAGTGTGAGTCAGATGTTTGATCAAGACTGCAAATGATTGAATAGGGGAAGCGACCTTTAATAGTGAGTGGGATTCTTCTGTTACTCGGCAGGTAAAAAGCCTGCTCCCAGTATGGGAGAATTTTTGGCTTCGGTACGCAACAGCAAATGGGTGTGGAAAACTTTTTTGTTTTCCACCTCGTTGCTAGGATCGCCTCCCTGTGTTCATCGTCCTCTCCATCCTCGCATTTTTCGTGCTCCTCAGTTTCCTCGTGCTTATCCACGAGTGCGGGCATTTCTTTCTGGCACGATGGAACTCTGTGACGGTGGAGGAATTCGGGTTCGGGCTTCCGCCCCGCGCGCTGACGCTTTTCCATCGCAGTGGAACGCGATTCTCGCTCAATTGGATTCCCTTCGGCGGTTTTGTCCGGCTCAAGGGCGAGAACGCCGTTTCCCGCTCGCAACGCAGCGCCAAGGGGAGTTTTTCGGCCGCGTCGTACCCTGCGCGCATTGCGATCCTCGTGGGCGGCGTCTTCATGAATTTCCTGTTTGCGATGCTGCTCCTCACCCTCGGTTTCTGGCAGTGGAACTGGATCCCGAGTTACGTGTCGCTCGAAGACATGAGGGCGGCGGCTCAGCGCGGCGAGATCGAGATGCAGACGGGCGTGAGCATTGTGGGTGTGCGTGAAGACGGCACGGCTCTCGCCGCGGGCATCCGGCAGGGGAGCGTACTCCTCGCGGTGGACGGCGAGCTTGTGTACATCCCCTCCGATATCGTCGATCGCCAGCGCGGGAAGAGTTCGGTGCAGTACACGCTGCGCGACCCGACGGGCAAACCGCAGACCGTCACGGTTGCGGTACGAGGCGGGCTCACCGGCATCGAAATACAATTCTCGCCGTCCGTGTCGGCTCCCGATTATTCGTTTGGCCGCGCCGTACTGCTCTCTTTCCGCGAAGCGCGGGTCATGACGGTGCAGACGATCAAGGGTATCGGCGATCTGGTGGTGTCGCTCGTACGTACCGCGCGCGTGCCCGAGGGCATTACGGGGCCGGTGGGCATCGCCGTTCTCACGCACAACACGCTGCAGACCGGATTTCTGCCGTACCTCCGTCTCGTCGCACTCCTGAGCCTGAGCCTCGCCATTTTGAACATTCTGCCCTTCCCGGCGCTGGACGGCGGCAGACTGCTTTTCGTCCTGTTCGAGTTGCTGCATATCGCGCCACCCCGTCGGTACGAGATGCTCATCAATGCCGTCGGTTTCAGTGTCCTCATCCTCCTGATCCTCGTGATTACGTATCACGATATCGTCCGTCTCTTCACTCTATGAATTCCTCACCCCCGGTCCCTCTCCTTGCGAGAGGGGAGCACTTCCGCCCAACATGAATCCCACTCTCACCAGTCCGCCGGCAATCGCGATCAGCACGGATTTCCGCGACCTGTGGCTGCAGATTCTTCATGCCCTTGAACCCAAAATCCAGCGCGGGCCGTTCGTGACGTGGTTCAAAAGCACCGCGATTCTGGGGAACGACGACGGCACGCTCGTCATCGGTCTGCCGCTGCCCATGTACCTGTCGTGGCACATGGAACACTACCGCGTGCCCACGCTCGAGGCCGCGCAGGAACTGGATCCCGGAGTCCGTCAGATCGTCTACAAGGTCGACGGGGGACTGAAAGACAATCCCGCGCGCGCGATCAATCTGCTGGAGCATTTCCCTGAGGTGAAGCGGCGCAAGATCGCGGGCAGGCAGGAGGTCAAATTAGCCGAAGGCATCGTGAGCAAAATTCTCACTCCCCGCTACACGCTGGAGCACTTCGTAGTGGGGACCAACAATCGTCTGGCGCATGCCGCATGTCAGGCAGTCTCCAACCAGCCGGGCGGCAAGTACAATCCGCTCTTCCTCTACGGCGGTGTCGGACTGGGCAAGACCCATCTGCTCCAGGCGACGGGCAATGCCATCGCGAAAAATATGCCACGCTCGGCCATCGTGTATATCACGTCGGAGGATTTCACGAACCAGGTGGTCGAGGCAATCGCTCACCAGAAGATGGAGCAGTTTAACCGCCGCTACCGCACCGTCGACGTGCTCATTATCGACGACATCCAATTCATCGCGAATAAGGACCGCACGCAGGAAATCTTCTTCCATACGTTCAATACGCTCTACGAAGCCCGGAAACAGGTGATCATTTCGGCCGATCGTCCCCCACAGGAACTCCAATTGGAAGATAGGCTCATCAGCCGCTTCGCGCGCGGCATGATCGCGGATATCTCGCAACCCGATTACGAAACGCGCCTTGCGATCCTCGCCGAGAAGGCGGAAGAGTACGAGATGTTCATCGATCGCAGCGTGCTGGAATTCATCGCAGAGCACGTCACCCGCAATGTCCGCGAACTCGAAGGCATCCTGATGCAGGCCGTTGCTTTGTACGAATTGGAGCAGCGGATGCCGACGGTGAAAAGCATTGCCGATATCCTCAAAAAACTCAGCCGCGATCCGCACGAACCGGAGGAAAAGGTCGGATTCGAGCAGGCCCCGAAACGCGCCGTGACGTTCCAGGACATCGTCGAGGCCGTGAGCCGCTACTACTCCGTCTCGGTCCAAGACATGACGGGCCAGTCCCGCGTACGGGAGATCCTCATTCCTCGGCAGATTGCCATGTACCTGGGGAAGAAGCATCTCCGCCTGAGCTTAGTGACCCTGGGAGAGATGTTCTCGAACCGCGACCACACCACAGTGATAAATGCCGTGAAGAAAATCGAGGAAAGAATGAATAACAATTCACAGCTGCTGCGCGAGATCCACGCGATCGAGCAGGAGGCGGGGGTAGCCAAGAGGTACAATGAAGTGTAGAGTCGCTGCGTGACGAAGCTGATCGCCACCACCGAGACGACCACGACCCTCCCGTAGGGACGGCTCTCGCGTGTGACCGATTTTGAGCCTTCCCCCTACCGAGGTTCTTTTTTTTCCTGTACGTTTCCCCCCGTGCCCATGTCCAAGAAAGCACCACCCGCCGATTCTTCCGATATGTACTCAAAGCTGATTGAGTTTCTCGATCAACATGGCGCGAAGTACAGGCTGATCGATCACGAGCCCGAGGGCAGGACGGAACTTGTGAGTGCGATGCGCGGCAACGAACTCAAACAGGCGGCGAACTGCATCGTGATGATGGTGAAGGTCGGCAAGAAGGAGACAAAATACGTTCTGGCCGTCTATCCGGCGGATCGAAGGCTCGATATCGCTGCTGTCAAAGCCCTTTTCGGCGGAACGTACGCCGCATTTGTCTCCAAAGACATCGCGGAAGAACTCGCGGGGAGCGTACTCGGAACGGTGCTCCCGTTCTCGTTCAACCCGGATCTGGAACTGATCGTCGATCCGTTGCTGCTGGAGAACGAAGAACTGTTTTTCAATGCTGCACGGCTCGATCGTTCCGTGGCTTTGAAGAAGAAAGACTATGTGAAGATCGCGAAGCCACGAATGGAATCCATCGTGCAATCGGCGACGTCCGCCTCGCCTGCAAAGAAGCCGGATCAAGGCGCCGATTCACTCCACAAACTCCGTCACTCCCTCGCACACGTGCTTGCGCAGGCTGTCCTCAAACTCTGGCCCGACACAAAGATCACGATCGGTCCGCCCATTGAGTACGGCTGCTACTACGATTTTCTCTTCAGTAAGCCGATGTCCGAGGATGTACTGCCGGATATTGAAAAAGAAATGAAGAAGATCATTGCGCAGGGCCAGACGTTTAGGAGCGATGAGCTCTCCGTCGCCGACGCCAAAAAATTCTGGAAGAGCCGCAAGCAACCGTTCAAAGTGGAATTGATTGAGGATCTCGAGAAGAACGATGGAGTCAAAACCGTCACCAATTATGCAAACGTCGGTCCGAAAGGTGAAGAAACGTTCGTCGATCTCTGCCGCGGCGGACACGTGGAAAATCTGAATCAGATTCCCGCCGATGCGTTCAAGATCATGACGCTTGCCGGCGCGTACTGGCGCGGCGACGAGAAGCGCGAGCAGCTCACTCGCATCTATGTTGCCGCGTTCGCGTCGAAGGCAGAACTCGATCAGCATCTTCTGATTCTGGAAGAAGCCCGCAAACGCGATCACCGCAAGCTCGGCAAAGAACTGGATCTCTTCACGTTCAGCGAACTCGTGGGCCCCGGGCTCCCGCTCTGGACGCCGCGCGGCACGCTGCTCCGCAATCTCCTCGATCAGTACGTATGGGAACTGCGTGAAGCGAAGGGCTACATGCGCGTCACGATCCCGCATATCACGAAGAAAGAACTGTACGAAACATCGGGACACTGGCAGAAGTTCCAGAACGATCTTTTCCATGTCCGCACGCGCGAAGGGCACGATTTCTGCATGAAGCCGATGAACTGCCCGCACCACACACAAATCTTCGCCAGTAGTCAACGCAGCTATCGCGATATGCCCCAGCGGTACGCCGAGACGACAACGTGCTACCGCGACGAACAGACGGGTGAATTGCATGGGCTCAGCCGCGTGCGTGCCTTCACGCAGGATGATGCGCACGTGTTCTGCCGTCATGCGCAGGCGAAACAGGAGATTCTCAACATCTGGGAAATCGTCGATGCGTTTTACGAAAAGGTCGGCTTCGGGAAACTCCGCGTACGGCTCTCGCTTCATGATCCCGAACACTTCGAAAAGTATCTGGGAACCCCTGCAATGTGGAAGAGCGCCGAAGACGAGATCAAGACGATCGCGGTGGAACGCACAGCGGACTTCTTCGAGGCTCCCGGCGAAGCGGCGTTCTACGGTCCCAAAGTCGATTTCATTGCGAAGGACGCGATCGGGCGCGAGTGGCAGGTGGCGACGATCCAGCTGGATATCAACATGCCCGAACGGTTCGACCTGTTCTGCATCGATGAAAAAGGCGGTCACGAGCGCATCGTCATGATCCATGCCGCAATCATGGGCTCGCTCGAGCGGTTCCTCTCCATTTTCATCGAACACCATGCGGGGCTCTTCCCGCTGTGGGTCGCTCCCGTCCAAATCGGCCTGATCCCCATCGTGGGAGCGCACGAGGCGTATACGCATGAGCTTGAAGCAACTCTCACATCACACGGCATTCGCACACAGTACTTTGGCCCTGAGGATTCTTTGGGCAAACGCATCCGCGAAGGAGAAACGTGGAAGATTCCGTACCTGCTTGTGATGGGAGACAAAGAAGCCGAGGCGAAGAGCGTGACGGTGCGGAATGTGAAGACAAAGATGCAGGTGAGTATCGGTCTTGAGGACTTTGTTGCTCAGGTGCTGAAGGATGTACGTGAGAGAAAGCTGGACGCTTCGATTGGGTAAAATGGTCAGATGGCCATTTGACCATCCGACCATTGGCACGAATGCAATCTACGACCAGCATTGATGTTCTTTTTTTGGTACTCTTCCCACATGTTCCAAGTCCTCGAGGTCGGCCCGTTCCTCATCTGGTCGGGGCTCGTGTTTACGCTCATGGGCATTTGGTTTGCGGGTGAATTCCTCCTGCGTCTCGCGGCAAGCGCGAACCTGAACCTGCAGCACTTTCGAGATAACGCATTGTGGTACGCGCTGGCGTTCGCTCTGGGTGGCCGACTGGTGTCGATCCTCGCCGAGTACAAGGTGTACCTGCGCGAGCCGATCAGGATGATCATGATCAACGACGGCGGGTTCAATTTTTTGGGCGGCGCCATCGGCATCGGTGCGGTTCTCTGGTACGTCACGCGGGGACACCGTTCCATCTTCCTGCAGTGGCTGGACGCACTCGTTCCCGCAACCACGCTGGGCCTGGCGTTCTCGTGGCTCGGCGCGTTTTTTTCCGGCGAAGCGTACGGTCGGCCAACCGATCTCTTCTGGGGCGTCACGTATGACGCGTCGAACATCGGGTACGTGATCCCGCTGCATCCGGTGCAGATCTACTACGCGCTGTTTTTTTCCCTGCTTACGTTCGTGCTGCTCGTCATCCGCAAGCGCGCGAATCGCGTGGGTGCCGAGACGCTGACAGGCATCGTGACGGCGTCGGTGGCCACATTCCTGCTCGAGAATTTCCGCGGCGACTTCACGATTCCGGTGACGGCCACCAAAGTGGATTTCATCCTCATCGGATCCCTGTTCCTCAGCCTCGGCGTTTTTGCGGCCATTGAGCTCCGCATCTCCCTCAAAGCCATCATTCTGTACTTCTCGGCGCTCAGTGCCATCTGCCTCGGGTACCTCTACATGCGATCATCGCTGGATCTGGAGACCTACGATTTCCGCGTGAGCCAGTTGCTCGCGGTTTTGGCTCTCCTGATCACGATTGTGTACGTGGTGGTGCAGCGGAGGAAACATCCCTATTTTTAGGACGGTTGCCTCGGTTCCATCTCTCCGTTACCCTTGCCCGGCATGTCTTCCTTCCTCCGCTTTTTGTTCTACCCGAACCCCGGCGGTGCGTCGTACGGCAGCGGCTCGCAGCTCGGGCTCCTGCTCCTCTGCGCGGCGCTCATTGCGCTGTCGTTCGGCGTGCGGTACTGGCGCAGGGGGCTCCAAAGCGCTGTCACCAAAAAACTAAGCAAGTCGTGGTCCTCGGTTTTTCTTTGGTTCGGGGTCGCCGGCGCCGTGCTGGTCGTGTGCAGGGTGGAGAAAATTCAGTATGCCGCGATGCGCTTCTGGTGGGTTATGTGGGTCGTCGCACTCATCACGTACCTGCTCTTCCAATGGCGGATGTTCATGCAGCGCAATTACACCGTTTTGCCGAAGGTGAAGCGGGAGGACCCGAGAGACAGGTATTTGCCGGGAAGAAAGAGGAGATAGGAGGACGATGAAGATTCCAATGATTCCAAAGAGTCCAAGGACCCTCTTGATGACCGTATGTTGCTTTTTTGGCTTCCGGTCCTTGGAATCCTTGGACTCTTTGGCTTCGTGCCATTGAAAAGATTAATTGACATCCTGCGTCCCGGAACAGAGAATGTCCCTCCTATGCCTTTAAAGCATTTTACCGAGACCCTTCTGGTCCTCATTCTCGGCGTGGTCCTGATCGTGACCGGCATCCTGACGGGCATGCTTCCCGCGCTGCCTGCAGGGCTGATCCCCTGGGGAGTGCTCACGGTCCTTGCTCTGGCGTACCCCATCGGCCTCTACGCGCTCCTTCGCCGCCACCGCGCCGACTACTGGTTCCGGCTGCTCCACTTTGCTCCGCTCGCAATCGTGCTGGTGTGGATGGCCCTGCAGCTTCTTGCCATGCGCATGACCTCCGTTGGCCGCTTCACGATGCCCGTGGTGATCACAATCGTCGTCCTGTTCATCGTGCTCCTGATCATCTTCTGTCTGCACGTGATCCGCCGCCGCGAGCAGCGGGTGGGCGCTCTGGCCGTGCTGGCGGTCCTCTTCCTCGCCGTCGCCATTCATGGGCAGTTAACGGGGTGGCAGTCGCAGATGGGCGCGATGATCGCGCAGGCCACGCCTCGTCTCGGCCAATCCTCCGGCAGTCCGAACCTCGAACCATCCTCCAATCCGGCCGAAGAGGAGTGGCGCAAGAAACTGCGTGACGCTTCCGCAAGCAGCAAGGCCTCAGTCTCGCCGGCGAGCATGTCATCAGCCAAGCTCATTGCGAAGCAGGATGTCACGATCACGAAGAAGCCGAAGAGACTGCCGCAATCGGGACCGGTGACAGAGATGATCGCCGGATTCATGATTGCGGGGTATTGCGGTGTGGTGCATGCAAGAGCGAAGAAGCGGATGCAGAGTTGAATATGTTATTATCGGGCCATGCCCACTCTGACATCACTCATCGCCCGTCAAATTCTCGATTCCCGCGGAACACCCACCGTCGAGGTCGACTGCGCACTCAGTGACGGCTCCTTTGGGCGTGCCGCAGTGCCCTCCGGAGCCTCCACTGGCAGCCACGAGGCGCTGGAGCTGCGCGACGGTGATAAGAAGGTCTACGCGGGCAAAGGTGTCCTGAAGGCCGTGAAGAACGTCGACGAGATCCTGAAGACGCTGAAGGGGAAGGATGTGAGCGATCAGCGGACGGTTGATCAGCTGATGATCGATCTGGACGGGACGCCGAATAAAGCGCGGATCGGCGCCAACGCGATCCTCGGCGTTTCCATGGCCGTGTGCCGAGCGAGGGCGGCGAGCGAAAAAATCTCTCTCTGGCAGTCGCTTGCCGATCAGTACGAAGTCAAACTCGGCAAAGAAGTCCTGCTGCCCGTGCCGCTGATGAATGTGCTGAACGGCGGCGCGCACGCCGATTCGGGGCTCAGTTTTCAGGAATTCATGATCGTGCCGGCGGGCGTGAAGACTTTTAGGGAAGCGCTGCGTGCGGGCGCCGAAGTGTTCTACTCACTCAAGAAGAGTCTCAAAGATTTCCAGTACGTGACGGCGGTGGGGGACGAAGGAGGCTTTGCGCCGAACGTGGCCGACGCCGATCATGCGTTTTCGATTCTCACCCGCGCCATCGCGGATGCCGGATACGAAGGAGCGGTCACACTCGCCATCGACGCGGCCGCGTCGGAATTTTACAAAGACGGCATCTACATTGTGGACGGCAAGAAGCTTACGTCAAAAAAGCTCACCGAGTATTACGAACATCTCGCCCATACATACTCCGTTGTGAGCATCGAGGACAGTCACAGTGAAGATGACTGGGATGGATTCGCGCTGATGCAAAAGAAACTCGGAAAGAGCGTCCAGCTGGTCGGCGACGATCTGTTCGTCACAAACACCGAGCGCATCAAACAGGGGATCAAGAAAAACGTTGCAAACGCAGTGCTCATCAAGCTGAATCAGATCGGCACCGTGAGCGAAACTGTCGATGCAATCCAAATGACCCGAAAGAATGGCTGGAGGGCAATCGTCAGCCACAGGAGCGGCGAAACGGAAGACACCTTCATCGCGCACCTTGCGGTCGGGCTCCAGACGGGGCAAATCAAAACGGGGTCATTGAGTCGAACAGATCGCATCTGCAAATACAATGAACTGCTGAGGATTGAGGAGGAATTGGGAGAGAGAGCTGCATATCAGTCGCCATTCTTCGCATAGCGGCGTAGCGATATCGCCTCATCGCTATCATGTTTTGTGTAGCAGAACTTGCATACGATTGAAGATGAGAAGCCGTATGACACTTGTTTGACATTCGTTCATCACGGGAATATACTGGCGAATATGGGAGAAAAGCATGTAAACACAAGGGAACTGCTGCGGAACTTCCGCAAGTATAAGGAGATGCTCCGGACGGGGTCACTCCATGTGATTTACATCAAAGTGGACGATGGCGAGGAGCTTGAATTGTACGCGCATGGGAAGAAGGGCAACGGTGCGGCAATCGTGGAGAAAATTCGCGCATTGAAAAGGCCCATCCGCATCGTTCGGGATCCTGCACTTTTTGACGGGCTTCTTCGTACCCTGCCGCGCAAATGATCGATATTCTTGTTGATACGAACATCGTTATTTATCTGATGGATCCCGATCCCGAACATACGGGTTTCATTCTGAGTATGGGCGGCACCGTGCGATTTGGCATCAGCGCAGTGACGTACATGGAATTACTCGTCGGACTTCATTCGGAAAAAGAGCGGAGAGAATTTGAGGACATTATACGTGAATTCATCATTATTCCTCTGGATGCAATCATAGCGGCGGAAGCGGCTGCCTCGCTTCGCGAACGTTCAGCCGCATTCGTTGACCGGAAACTGGCGGATACGATTATCGCGTACACAGCGTTGCAGCACAGGGTTCCGGTCTTCACGAACAATCCCAAAGATTTTTCGCGTTTCCCGGGATTGCGGGTCCTCACACCGCAGCGGGAACAGTTTCGGAAACTGAGATAATCAGTATAATCACGCAGCTCGGGACGTAGCTCAGTTGGCTAGAGCGCTTGCATGGGGTGCAAGAGGTCGCTGG
>CAZXIO010000001.1:65499-75126 GCA_964640805.1 uncultured Candidatus Peribacteria bacterium | reverse complement strand
CCACGTCCCACGGAAAATCGCTTCTCGCTTCGCTGCGAGCGATTTTACGTGGTGGGCAATACTGGGTTCGAACCAGTGACCTTACGAATGTGAATCGTACGCTCTAACCAGCTGAGCTAATTGCCCGAGAGAGGGATTTTGGCGCACTCTTGCGGTTTTTGCAAACACCTGAAAATTGCTTTGACAATACATAATACTAAATGTACACTCTGTACATATTGTAACAATTCTCTTATGCAGATCGTTTCCATCAGTGAAGGCCGCAAGCAGTTGGGAGAACTGGTCAACTTGGTGAAATATCAGCACCGAGTCATCGCACTTGGGAAGAACGGCAAAGCGGACGTACTGATCGTCTCGTTGCCCGATCTTGAAACGGATGTGCCCGTATCGGCAATCAATGCGGCTTCGCCGAGTTTTCGTTTTCTGGAAGATGAGCCTGACCTGTACGCAATTTCAGATCTAAAAGTGAGATATGAATGATTTTGGAGCCATTGTTTTGGTGCCTTTTCCATTCACGGACCTGAGTGCCACGAAGGTCCGGCCCGCGCTGGTCGTCTCGAAATCCGGTCGGGTATCACGGGACGTGGTGGTCTGCTTTATCACATCACGGATCGAAAAAGACGTTCCGCATGCTCTTGCATTGCAGGCATCCGGCAAAAGCGGACTGAAAGTTCCGTCACTTGTTCGTTTCGATAAAATTGCCACGCTCGATCGCGGTATTATTTTAGGCGAGTTGGGAAGGGTGGATGGCGCTGTTCTACGGAAGCACAAAAAGGTTTTCAACAGTGTGTTTGGTTTTTGAGGTGACCACTCAGATAAGAGGTTCTTCAAACTTCTCCTCCACGCTCATCTCATCCTCCTTCGGCGGCGCACTCGCGGCCTCATCCCACTTC
This sequence comes from uncultured Candidatus Peribacteria bacterium, assembly GCA_964640805.1. Lineage (GTDB taxonomy): Bacteria > Patescibacteriota > Gracilibacteria > Peribacterales > Peribacteraceae > CAYTEH01. Next base: position 74,233 of record CAZXIO010000001.1, on the reverse strand, counting down.
TTGAGCCTTTCCTCCACGTCTGCGCGCGGGTTCGCGTACTTCTCGCGCGACTGGGCGATGATTTCGGGCGTGAAATCGCGCTCCGTTTTGGGCGCATCAAGCGTGCGACCCGAGAAGGCTTCGCGGGACTCGCCGTTCACCGACATCTTGATGTAGAACTCGCGCACGCCGAGGTTGATGATGTCGCGTTCCTTGAAGATGGGGTTGTACTCCTGTTCCAGGATCGCCGCGTCCTCGGCGCCCACGCGGAAGCTGACCATGGAGCCCACGTTGCCGAACACGGTCTTACGCACGGTGGGAGAGAGCTGGCCCATGTATTGGTGCGCGATCGTCAGGTTCAGACGGTATTTGCGCGCTTCGGAGAGGATTTCGGTGAAGGTGTCGGTGGCGAAGTTCTGGAATTCATCCACGTAGAAGTAGAAGTCGGTGCGCTTGTCCTCCTGCGTGTCTGCACGGCTCATGGCGGCCTGGTAGAGCTTCGTGATGATCATCGAACCGATCAGGGAGGAGTTCTCTTCACCCAGAAGACCCTTACTGACCTTCATCAGAAGAATTTTCTTCTTATCCATGATCTCGCGAATGTTGAAGAGCGTCGTGGGTTGGCCGATCATGTTGCGGATCATGTTCGTTGCCACGAACTGACCGACTTTGTTGAGAAGCGGCGTGATGGCCTCGGCGTCGAATTTTTCGCTCCACGCTGCAAATTCACTCACCCAAAAGCTTTTCACGACCGAGTCCTGAATGCGTGAAACGATCTTCTGGCGGTAGTTCTTATCCGTCAGCATTTTGAGGATGCTCAGCACGGTCGTATTCGGGCTATCGAGGAGCGCCAGCGTGGTGTAACGCAGCACGTGCTCCAGGCGGTACGTCCAGTTGCCGCCGAAGAGTTTCTTGAAGATGTCGATGAAGCCGACGGTCAATTGCATCTTGTACGCGTCGTCGATTTTTTCGAGCGGGTTGAAGGCGATGGGGAAATCGACGTCGGCCGGGTTCAGCAGCACCACGTCCTGCACGCGGTGCTCGGGGATGAAGCGCATGATGGCGTCCACCAGATCGCCGTGCGGGTCCAAGACTGCAATTCCTTCGTTATTTTGCAGATCCTCGTTGATCAGGAGCTCCAGCAGCTTCGATTTGCCCACGCCGGATTTGCCGACGATATACAAGTGACGGCGGCGATCGGAGCGACGGATGCCGAAGGGCACGAAGTTATTGTGGTAGTTCGTGAGCCCGAACCCGCTTACGTCGTGCTCACCCACCTTCGGGAGGTCCTGCGGCGGATCGGATCTGCGCGCAAGCATGTGCACGATGTGCGGCACGTAGTCGGCGTTCGGGAAGTGGTAGAGCGTCGCCACTTCTTTGGCATTGAGCACATGGGCCTTGGCGTGCGTCCGCGCGCGGTACTGGCTCAGGAAGTGCGCGCCGTGCACGTGGTGCCCGTGGAATTCGTTGATGTCGCGGTCGTTGAATTGCGAGAAGCTCGACATAATCGCGTTCAGCTTTCTGTCCGCCGAGGCCTGATCGGGTGCGATGTATGCGCAGCGGATGCTCACTTTGTACGGTTTGATCCCGGCCTTCTCGTGCGCACGTTCGTGCCGGATGTGATGGATCGCCTTGCGGCCGCCTTCGCGGAGTCTGTCGCGGATACTGAAGAAGTGGTGGATAGAGGCCATCCGTGAGCGGATGCGTCGCCTGAAGTGATACGCGCCCGTGTCGTCCTGTGGCTCGGAAATAATCTGCACCCACACCTGGTCCTCGATGCCCGTCTTCGAGACGGTCGAAAAGAAGCGCGAGGCGGAATCTTCCTCGAACAGGTCGTACGTCTTGATGGGGTAGACGTCGGAGTGGTGCAATGTGACCTCACCGCCCGCGATGGCGTGTTTCTTCGGGTCGAACGCCAGCGTGTAATCCTGCGACTCGCGCACTTCGGCATCAGGAAACGTGGAGTACACAAGGCCCTCGATCGTCTCGAGCAGCCTCTCGTCCACCACCATGTAAAAATACGTGTACTGGGCGTAGCCGAAGTACTCCAGACTCACGCGTTGCCCCGTGAAGGTGTTGCGCATGTTGATCAAAAGCTCCTGAAATTTCGATTCGGGCTTCTTGTTTTCCGCGGTGCCCTGCGGGACGACGATGTGGAGGTAGCGGAGTGCCATGTGTATTCGTTATTTTCTCATAAAATCGGGCCACAGTAAATGGGTGCATTGGGCTTCCGTATCAAAAAAACAGCCGTTCATTACCTGATACGATTCCTATTCACTTTGGCAGCCTTTTCACCCGATTGTATCCATGTCACGAAGCGGTCGCGAACGGCGGCGGCAGTATCGGCACGGTACTCGGGAAAGCCGTCCCGGCAGAGGTACGCAACATTGAATCTCAGGCGTAGCTGGGCGGTGATCGTTTGAGGTGGCTCGGCAGCGCTTACTGCCGTGATCGTGTTAGTTGCATCATTCGTAATGGTCCACCCGTTTGCGATAGGGGACGCGCGTAAAAGATCTGCTCCGCCTGAGGAGGTCGTTGCGAGTGGCTCCCGAGGTCCGTTGGGAGCAACTCGTGGGTTGCGAGGAACTGGAGTGACATCGCGATAACGTGCACGCTGAGGCGGAGTTCCGTTCGGTCCCTGCGCGCCGGGCGCGAATTGCTGCTGTCCGGGAACGCTGCCGCTTGGAAGCGTGAGTCCTGTCGGCACAATCGTGCCGGGATCCCGCGATGCGGGGAAAATGACTTGTTCCGGTCGACCTCTGCCGCGGAAAACGACCGGTTCCTGCGGGCCGCCCGTAAAACTATTGAGACTTGTTCCCAAATAGGGATCGATGAAGGAATCCTGCGGAAGGCCGCGTGCCATCTTCTGATTCATCTGGGCGTTGCCTCTCGCATTTGCGGCGAATTGGCCGGCGATGTTGTAAATGTCGGTCGGTTGAACGCCCAGCTTTGCCGTTTGTTCCAGAAATTTGCCCGCCTGCTGCCTGCGCTCTGCGGCGCCACCCAATCGAACGGCTTCATTGATCTTGAAGTTCGGTTCATTATTCGGTCTCCCGGCTTCTACAGCAATGAGTCGCGCTTCGTGGGTGCTGTAGCCGGAGAATGTGTGAAATGTATTCATAGGAATCAGACGGAAGGGGCATCGGCATCGAGCAATTGCTCGGCCTGAGTCATTTCCTGAGTTTTTTCTTTCTGCTCCTCCGCATTACGTTGCTTCTGCGCTTTCAGATGCTGTTCACGCACATCCGCTTCCACTTTCTCCGTCACCTGCTTGAAGATTTTCTCAAACAAGACGAATGCTTCCTCATAGGCCGCATGTCTCTGTTTCTTCTCTTCATCCGTTTCTCCTTTGTACTTCTCATCCAGATGATCGATCTGCCCCGTGGTTAAATCAGGTTCGATCTGTCCCATGATCGTGTCGTACAGCCAGTCCTTCGATTGGAAGAACTCGGGCGGAGGAAGGGGGATCGGGAGGCCGGAGCCGCTTTGATCCTGTGGGGGAGTGGGTGTGGGCATGTGTTTTTTTTGAAGGAATCAGGAAATTATAGCAGAAAAGAGGGTACGGGACAACTTCTGAAGGATGAAGAATTCTGCATCCTGACGATCAATAGACCCACCTCCGTCGTTAATAAACATTTTGGAGGTAACATTGCTCACAATAAATGAGTTCAGGGCGCGAAGGCCGGTACGTCGTCTGAATTGCCTTCTTACATTTGTCACAAGTTCGTTCATAAAGCACGCAGGGATTCTGATGCGATTTGCGCTCTGTGTGCCGTTCCTGCCACGAGAGATGTGGTATCGGAAGGCCCTTTTTCCTGTAGAACGCCAGTTCCTGCGGCACGATGCGGAAGGGCTTGCCGTTGCCCTCGCTCACGATGGTCCACTGGAGGATATCGTCCGGAATATCTTTCACGTCGGGCGGCAGCTTATCTGCCGGGATCGTTTTGGCAGCCGTCACTTGCGGCGGCTCGTACTCGGACCATCGCCAGCCTTTTGCAGTCACTTGTTCCTTCGTCATCGGGTACCACTCCTGTGCTTTCGTTTCGTTGTATCCGAACGGAGAGAGTGTCACTGGAAAGAATTCACCCCACTCTTGCCCCGCGAAGCTCCCGTCCGCGGAGCGAAGTGGGGTGCGCATTGCGGCGATGATTTTGGGAACAAGTTCTTCATATTCTTCCTTCGTGTACTGCCTATTGAGAATGCAGTACTTCTGCTTGTTCATGCTGAAGCAGCCGAAGCAGTAACTGCAGTTGTGACAGTTGTCGCAGTAGAGGAGGTTATCGCACTGGTATGTGAGGTTGCAGAAGCAGCTGAGCTTCAGATCGATTATGCCTTTGCAGTCGTACAGCATTTCGCCCTCGCTGCCGCGCATCAGGTCCATCGTGTCTTTGATTTTCGTCGCATCGTAGACGTGCCGGCAGTCTTCCAGATATTCGCAGTGGTAGCACGATTCCGCGTTTTTGCAGTTGGTGAGGTAATCGCCCGTGCTGTTCTCGGCATTCAGGTTCCAGGCGTACTTTTTGGGGAGGCTCAATTTAAGATCGTTAAACTTCTTCACGAAGTCAGCGCGGAACGCAGGATCCGTCTTCAGTTTTTTGATGGTGGCCTCGCATTCCTCTTTGGCCGCTGCTTTGTTGAGAATCATGTTTTTGGCACCACGCAGCGACACGCAGCCCACCACCGAACTGCTCGCGTGGCAGTCGAAGCACAGGAAGCCGTCGGTCACATTCATGCAGAGCTCGCACTCGTCCGCGTTGAAAGATTGATGCGTGTCGATGGCTTGGTAGCAGAGCTCGATATCGGTGGACATGAGGCAGTCCATACTGTCGCGGCAGCGGATGGGCCAGTCGCTGTAGAACACGTCTTCACTGTTCACGGCTGAACTGCACATGTAGCAGTTGCGGTTCTTGGAACTGTGCACCGTGTACTCCGAATTCTCGCTCTGAGTATTGAAAATCGCGATGCGCGGCACTTTGATCCTCATTGCGGCATACTGCTCGAAGAACGCTTGCTTGGGGTCATACTCCACTCCAAAGCTCAGAGTGTCCCAGCGATCGGACCAGTAGCAGTCGTGACACAGCACCGGCACGTGCTTATCGGGCGAGTAAATGGAGATCACCGGCTTCGCGCACAGATGGCAGGTGTTGCGGTAGTAGTGGCTGTCGTTACGGAACGTGATCCGGCGCTGCTGGCGACAGTCGGGGCAGCGGGTTGGAGGGGGGATCTCCTGCGCCTGGGTGGCGATGACGGGCGCCACCTTCTTCAGGAACGCCAGGTCCTCTTTTGTGACCGTAAAGGCCGTGGTACACTCTACACAGTGTTGCTGCATGGGGAACAGGGGGAAAGCGCTACCAATCTAGTCTTTTGTGCTCTAGACTACATAGTGTTCTTCTAAAAGAACAACAGTATCCATGCTCCAAGATTTCCTCACTCAAATCGGCCTCGAAGAGAAAGATCGCGGCATCTACATCGCGCTTGCGGAACTCGGGATCCAGCCGGCATCTGTGGTCGCGCGGCGGTGCAACATGGACCGTGTGTCGGCATACAAACACCTCAAACGGATGGCGGAGCAGGGGTACGTGAACGTCTATGCGCGCGATGCGATCCAATGCTTCGGCGTCGCGGGGGCCGAGGCGCTGGAATCGGCGCTCAAAGAGAAAATCACGGCCTCCGAAAAACTTCTGAAAGAAGTGCCCGTGATCGGCAAAGTGCTCCGCGGCATGACGGGCGGAGGTGACACCGTTCCCAAGATCGAATACTTCGAGGGGAAGGCGGGAATGAAGAGCTTGTTCCGCGATCTGTTTTTCGAGATGCAGGAGCAGGGAATTGTCGTCATCCGCATGTTGACCTCCAATACATTTGAAGAGAAGTCGTGGAGCACGACGCTTGCGGCGGTGATGGGAGAGTTCTTTGCCGAAGCGCGGAAACGAAAACTTGATATCGACATCCTCGAAGCCTCGGGCACGCTCCTCCCCGAGCGTGTGCGTCATCTGGAACTGCATGAGTTCAATCCCGAGAATATCGCTACTGCCTGCGGCGCAACGAACGTCTTCCTTGCCGGAAACGTCGTCTACATCGCGTGCTACCGCGATTCGCAGACGGGCATCAAGATCAAGCAGGCGGAGATGAGCCAGCTGTTTCACTTTTTCTTTGATATGTTGGCGAAGACGGCGGAGTGAACGAAGCATGTCACCCTGAGGTGCGCCGCAGCGCCACGAAGGGCGACATGCGGAGCATAGATGTCATGCAGTCATGGTTCGTGGCTCGGTTGCGATTACCGAGCACCTCACCATGACATCAATACACGGTCTCCAGATAACAAGATTCACAGTACACAATCTCCGGTCTCTCCGGTGAGTAACTGGTTTTGATCGGCTTGTTGCATTTCCCGCACGCGCGGTCCCAGAGTTTTTGCGGATTGCGCCGTGCGATGCGGACCAGGTACCGGCAATCGGGGCAGAGGCGGGGGATGGGGAGGCCGTGGGTTTGGTAGTATTCCAATTCTTTCGCCGCGATGCGGTAGTTTTTCGTGCACTGCGTACACGCAAGCGTCTCTTTGATGATCGTATCGGGAGTGTCTTTCAGAGCACTTGGAAGTTTGAAGGTGGCAGGCAAATATTCTTTGGCATCGCGGTCTTTCCATTGCCAGCCATTCTCGATTGTCTCTTCTTTATTGAGCGGGAAGTAGTCCTGAGCGACGCTTTCGTTGTATCCGAAGGGCGAGAGCGTCACTGGGAAGAATTCGCCCCATTCACCAGTCTTCTTCATATGGTCGATGATCTTCGGAACCAAGGTTTCATACTCCTTCTGTGAGTACTGCTTATTGAAGATGCAATATTTCTTGCCGCGGAGGTCAGAGCAGCCGAAGAGATCTTTGCAGTTCTCGGTGCAGTGGATGCTGTAGTACACATTGTTCCCGCCATAGAAAACGAAAGCATCGAAGCAGCAATTGCTGATGCCGACTTGCCCCACCGTGCCCCAGGACGCCGAGATTTCGTAGCAGAAGGACATGCTTTCGCCGCAGGAGGAGCCATCCCAAATGTCGTTCGACTTGAGTGCCGAGTATTGGCAGTACTTGGAATCCCGGAGTTCGATGCATTTGTAGCAATCAGTCGCGTTCTCGCAGTTCACCAGGTAATCGCCGCTGCAATCTTTGGCATTCACGTTATGGACCGCGCGGCGCGGGCATGTGACCGCAAACTCTTCCCAGCGCTTCTTCATCGCTTCTTGGGTTCCAAAAGATCCTTTGAAGAGGGCTTTCCAGGTCTTCTCGAACTCCTGCTTGCCGACTTCTTTATTGAAAATGCAGTACTCTTTATTGCGCAAATTCACGCATCCGATGCAGTGTTTGCAGCCGATGCAGTCGAACAAGTACGCCGAAGACGAGCAGTTGCGGCAAAACGTGCAGTGCATGAGGCCGTAACAATCACTCAGGTCCACGCAGTCGTAACAGAGTTCGTTTCGCTGCAAATCCAGCACATCCATGCAGCTTTTGCAGTAGCCCATGAAGGTTCCGTACATGCAATCTTCGCAATTGCCTGCGTCGAAAATCAGGTAACAGTTCTTCTGCCATCCTGCGAAGTGCGTGTAGTCGCTGTTGATCATTTCGCCAGTTTGCAGGGCGTAGGCCTTGGGGGTACTCCGAAACAAGTCACCGAATTGCTCGAAGAAAGGTTTTTTGAAATCAAACTCGCGGCCCGTATCGGTATTGTCGGTTTTCAGCCAATCCTCCTTGCAGAGCACCGTGAGCGGCTTCTCGGCCGAATATGCGGAGATGATGTCTTGGCCGGAGAGCGAGCATTTTCGTCTGTAGAGAAATCGTTGGTTCTGGAACGCCCATCTTCGCTGCTGGCGGCAATCGGGGCAGAGGGTCGGTGGGGGAATCAAGTATTTTTTATTTCCAAATACAGGCGAGACTTTGTCGTAAAACGCGAGGTCAGCGTCGGTGATCTCGAAAGCCGATTGGCATTGAGTACAGGTCTTCCTCACGCGATCAGTATACCTCTTTCAAATAGCATTCTTCGCAATACACGATCTCGGGGCGCTCCGGTGGATAACTGGTCCACATTTGCTTTGTGCATTTTGCGCACGGACGTTCCCAGAGGTGGCGGGGATTACGGCGTCGCACGCGCTCGGTATAGCGGCATTCGTAGCATTTGGCCGGCGCGGGGAGGTTCATGTCCCGATAAAAGGTCAGTTCCTGCTTCAGTATCTTGAAATTTTTCTTGCAGTGTTCGCACGCAAGCAACGCATCGGCGATATCGTCCTTCACATCTTTGATACTGTCCGGAAGCGTGACGGTTTGTGGCTTGTAGTTTTTGGAATCTTCATCGTGCCAGCGGAGGCCGAGGGCCAGGACTTTGTCTTTCTCGAGCGGAAAATACTCGGTCGCGGCGGTTTCGTTGTAGCAGAAGGGCGTCATCGGCATCGGGAAAAATTCTCCCCACTCTTTATCGGCCATCATCCGCTCGATGATCTTCGGAACGAGAGCTTCATATTCTTCTTTCGTGTACTGCTTGTTCAAAATGCAGTATTTCTTGCGCTTCATGCTGATGCAGCCGAAGAGATGCTCGCTGTAGTGGCAGTTGTCGCTGTACATCACGTTTTTGTCCTGCCAGCACCAGGTCGTGAAGTGAGTCATGTACGAATTATCGGGCGTCGCGCCCTCATAGCACCACTGTGGCCGTCCGGTTTGGCTCAAGTCGTAGCAGTTTTTCGGCGCATCGCCGTGTACGATGAATTTGCAGTACTCCGC
>CAZXIO010000001.1:55105-65399 GCA_964640805.1 uncultured Candidatus Peribacteria bacterium | reverse complement strand
AGGCAGTTGCAGTCGCAGTAGTAGCAATCCTGCAATTCCCAGCAACCCGTCATCAAGTAGCAGTTTTTGCCGAAGGCGAAATCCTGGCAGTACTCGCAGTTCTCGCTCCCCACTCCATTATCGTTCACCATCGCGATCTGCGGCACGGCCCGTTGCAGCTCGGCAAATTGCTCAAGGAATGGTCTCGTGGGATCAAAGTCCCGTCCGTACGTGACGGGATCCCATCCGTCACCCCACCAGCACTTCAGGCAGTACACGGGGTAGGGTGCGTCTGCAGTGTGCACAGAAATAATGGGCTTCTTGCACAGATCACACACGCGGTTCTTGAGCCCATGTTCGCGCCGCCACACCATCCGCCGCCGGAAGCGGCAGTCGGGGCACTGAGTGGGAGGGGGAATGGGATACTTCTTGCCAGCAAACTGAGGCGAGACTTTGTCGTAGAAGACGAGATCCTCATCTACGATCTCGAAGGGCGCTTGGCATTGGGTACATCGACACTGCATTCGGCCACTATGAGGCCTTTTCCTTAATTAGCAATATGTGATACTGTAATGTTTGATATTATCAAAAGTTAATAATGCCCTCCCTCGATCCTCTCCATCCACAGCACAGCGCCATCGTGGAAGTGCTCTCGCGCAAGACTGGCAGCAGCGTCAAACAACTGCAGCGTGCGCTCGCGGCCGATCACGACGTGAAGATCTCGCTCCCGAATCTCTATCGCACCGTGCGGCATATGACGGACGTGCAGATCCTTGTGCGCACGAAAGGAAAAATTTCGCTCAGTCTCGTGTGGATCACGCACTTGATGCAACTTGCCGACGTTGTCCGCGGTACGTATCACGTCCGCAAAGAGGATCTGCTCGATTTCCCTCTCAAACTGGGGGAAGAGAGGATCTTCCATGCCGATTCGCTCCTGGCGCTGGATCCCATTTGGAGCCACATCCTCGCGAAGCTCGCGACGATCGAACGGTCCACCCCGTGGTATATCTATAACTCGCACCCGGATTATTCGCTCGGGATGCGCGATACCGAAACGCGTGGGTACCAAAGTTACATCGCGCAGGGCGTGAAGTGCCATCTGCTCTACGGCAACGATACGTTCCTGGACCGCTATGGTGCGAAGCTCATCCGCGTGCCCGGATTCCAGACTGCCTTTGCTGAAGGGAAGTCCCCATTCGGTCTGGAGGGTCATGACGTATGGTCCTGCGGAGAGTACGTGGTGGAGTGTCACTTTCCCGCGTCCATCAACGGGCACTTCCGCTTCTTCTACCAGAACGTGCAATCCATCGAGCAGTTCGATGCCGACCTGTTCGCGGACGTCTTCCGCATGAAGGCGCGGTGTACGCTCAGTGTGCGCCGGAATGCCAAAGAAGCGGCGGCGATTCGGGAGAAACTGAAGCCGTTTTTCAGGTCACGAGCAAAGCACGTATAAACTTACGATCCTATTCCAAGATATGCATGTGTTCCCATGCGCAGAAGCTTGATGCAGTCCTTTTCCACGCGAAAGAACACGACCCAGTTTTGACGAATATGCGCGTCCCAAAGCCCCTGAAGCCTCCCTTTCAGCGGATGCGCTTCATATTTGGATGGAAGCGGCCAACCGCTCGATGCATCGCTGATAAAGGTTGCCAGCAGACGCATATTCCATCCCGCCTTTTTCCATCGCGCGTAGTCGCGCCGGAACGTTGGTTCAATCAGAATCTGCATCGAGAGCACGCATGGCTGATTTGGCATCGTTGAAAGGACCTATACAATCGTTACTGTTAGCCAATGCCAGTAGATGCTGCTCAAACTCCAGCGGCAGCCCATTTTCCGTCAGAAATTTAAGTGGGATGGTCTTCTGGATCGTGATATTTGTAAAAAAGAGCTTGATAGCCGAACTCATATCGAGACCGTTGGCTTCAATGATTTTCTGCGCAGAGCGCTTGAGTTTCACGGGGATGCGGATGTGGAGGGTGGAATCAGCCATGTCCACATTGTATATCTTTGTGTATACAATTGTCAACTCAATATACGGTCTCCAGATAGCACTTCTCGCCCTTCGACTCGCTACGCTCGCTCAGGGTGAATCCCGAGAGAGAGTTGAGCAATAAGATCAATAGACCGTGGCGAGGTAGCAGGATTCACAATACACGATCTCCGGTCTTTCCGGAGAATATGTCGTCTGAATCGATTTCTTGCACTCCGCGCACTCCCGGTTCCACAGAGTGCAGGGGCTCTTGAGGGTCATGAGCGAACGGTGGCGCTCGTCCGGGTGCAAGCGAGGCACGGGCACATGCATCTTCCGGTAGAAATCCAGCTCCTGTTTGATGAGTCTGTACGGCTTTTCGCTTCGCTCGCACAGAAGCGCCCATTCAAGAACGTCATCCGGCACATCCTCGATGCGATCGGGGAGCGTGGAGGTGGGAATGCTCTTCTTCACCTGTGGTGCCGGGTGCTCGTACTCACTCCAGGTCCATCCTCGCGCCAACACTTCTTTCTTCGTGAGCGGGAAATAGTCCAGAGCGACGGTCTCGTTGTAACAGAAGGGACTCATCTCGGCCGGCAAGTATTCACCCCAGCTTCCCTCCTTCCGCATTGCAGCGATGATCTTGGGCACCAATTCCTCATACTCCGCCTGCGTGTACTGTTTATTCAGGATGCAGTACTTCTTATGCCGCAGGCTGACGCAGCCGAAGCAGTGCTGGACGTTCGCGCAGTAGAGGCAGAAGTAGGAATCGGACGCCGTGTCGGATGTGAATGAAAAAGCTGCGGTCTTACTCAGTCCCACGGCCGTGCATTCATAGAGTAACTCCGAATCGTAGGCGAACCCGAAGGTGTCGCGGCAATCTTTGCAGAGCTTTGAGCATGTCATCCACTTGCAGTCTTCCGCGCCTTTGGCTTCATAGCAGTCGGCACAGTTTTTGGAGGCCGTGATGTAGTCACCGGTGCAGTTCTCGGCATTGACGTTGTTGGTGGCCCGGTGAATACAGGTTTTTTTGAGCTCTGCAAGCCGCTTTGACGCTTGCGCCACGAACGACGCCGAATTCATTTGCTTCATCACTGCTTCAAACTCCTCGGGAGAACACGGTTCGTTCCATACGTAATACTCTTTCTGAACGAGGTTCGTGCAGCCGAAGCAATGCGTGCAGCGACGGCAGTTATACAGAAATGCGCTGTCGGTACACTGAGCGACATTCTCAGAAAACGATGTGCCGTACGAGTCGCTGCAATTGACGCACATGTAACAGAGCTGGTCTCCGCTGCCGATAAGGATGTCGGAGCAATCTTTCGATTCCACCAGCCCGCGGGAGTAGTAGCAATCCTCGGTGCGGCCGCTGTTGAAGATGAAGTAGCAGTTGCGGCTCTCGATACCTGCGAAATTCGTGTACTCGCAGTTTTCGTTCAGGCCGGGCTGGTAGAGCATCATGATTGGTGTTTTGTGGAAGAGATCGTCTAAGTTTTCGAGGAAGCTCCGGGAGAAATCATAGGGTCGTCCGTACGTCAGAGCATCCCAACTGTCGCTGTAGAAACAATCGCGGCAGCACGTCTGTACCGGAGTATCAGGCTGAAATGCCGAGACCTTCTCTTTTTTGCAGAGCACACAGTCGCGCCTATAGAGAGACCGCTCATTGCGCCAAATCATGCGCCGTTGGCTTCGGCATTTTGGGCAGAGCGTTGGTGGCGGTATCAGTTCTTTTTTCCCATTAAAAACAGGAGAAACTTTGTCGTAGAAGGCGAGATCGTCGTCGGTGATCTCAAATGATGATCGACATTGATCGCAGAACTTTTTCATACCGCTAAGCATACGCCTTCTTTGCGGTGGATTCATGGCATGTTGTTGATGTATTTCCGACAACGAATACGAAAACCGGATCAGTAGACCGTTTCCAGATAACATTTCTCACAGTACACAATCTCGGGCCGATCGGGGGCGTAGGTCGTCTGAATCGCTTTCTTGCACTTCGCGCACTCACGGTTCCATAGGCGGCAGGGCGAGCGCTTTGCCACGCGGTTTTTGTGGCGAAGTTCGGGATGAACGTGGGGAAGCGGCAGCCCGAGATTGCGGTAGAAGGCGAGCTCCGGCGTGGTGATGCGGTACGGGCGTCCGCTTTGGGAGCAGAGGATGGCGATATTCAAGATGGTCTCATCAGTGGCAGCGATGGTTTCAGGAAGATCCGCGGCTTGCAGCGTTTTTGATACAGAAGGAGCGGCATCCTCATCGCGCCAATGGAAGCCGGCTTCGATGGCCTGCTCTTTCGTGAGCGGGAAGAAATCGCCGGCTACCGTTTCGTTGTACCCGAACGGAGAAAGCGAGACCCGGTAGAACTCACCCCATTCCTTGGTCTTTCGCATGTGTTCGATGATTTTCGGCACGAGCGTCTCATACTCTTCCTTCGTATGTTGCTTGTTCAGGATGCAGTAGCTCTTATGTTTCAACCCAAAACAGCCGAAACAATGGTCTATGGACGTGAAACAGGCGTCGCAATACAGCAGTTCCGAAAGATTGGAAGACGATTGATTGCAGAATCGCAGCCCTTGAGCGTCCGTGCCGCACGAATTGCATTCGTATATCAGTTCGCTGTGAATACCCCACATCGAATAATCCATCGCGTCCTTCACGCCGTTCGACACTTCGTAGCAGTAACGGCAATCTTCCAGGGCATAGGAATCGAAGCAGAACGTTGCAGCGCGGGATTTGTGAAGATGATTTCCGATTGATCCCTCGCACTGCAGCATCTGGAGTGCACGGTGGGGGACTCGGAGCCGCATTTCCTCGCTCTGCTTGCGCGATTGATCGATGAACGCGGGGGTGAGGATCATGTCCTTCATAAACCGTTGCCATTCTTCTTTCGGGACGGGTTTATTGAAGATGTGATATTCCTTCTGTGCAAGCCCGTGGCAACCGAAACAGTTCCGGCAACCTCGCAATTGGGATGAAAAGAGACAATCCGAGCAATTGTCGCACTCTTCGGTAAAAAGGCAGCGGTATGAATTGCTGGTATCGGTGCATTCGTAACAAAGCTCGCAGTGATGAACGCGCAGGCAATCGCAGGTATTTTTCGAGTAATTGATGCCACGGGAGTAGTAACAGTCTTCATTCTGCTCCGCTTGCGAAATCAAATAACAGTTCTTCGACCATCCGGCGCAATTGGTGTAGTCGCTGTTCACGTCGAATTCCGGATAGGTGAAGAGCGCGAAGTGCGGGACTTCATTCGTCAGTTCGGCAAATTGTTCGAAGAACGGCCTGGAAAAATCGAAGTCACGGCCGTAATCCGCGGAATCCCAACTGTCTTTCTGCCATTCTTGGAGCTTGTAGACGGGGAACGGGACATTTGCGGGGTACATGGATAAAATCGAGTCGCCTGTCTTATCACACGTGCGTTTGTGGAGCGTGCGCTCGTTACGGAAACAGATGCGCCGTTGCCAACGGCACGGCGGACACAGAGTCGGAGGCGGTATCAATTCTTTCCTTCCGTTAAATATGGGCGAAACTTTGTCGTAGAAAGCGAGGTCACTGTCCGTGATCTCGAATGACGCCTGACATTGTTTGCAGGTCTTTTGCACAGGAAATCAGTATACCCGCCTCCGCTCCTTCGGAGCTATCCGTCGCGGCTCGGCCGCGCCGAGACGGACGGCTGGCAGGCCGGTCGCCCGGTGCGCCTGCCGTCCGTAGCGCCACATATCAATACACTTCTTGACGATAACACCCTTCACAATAAACTACTTCGGGGCGCGAAGGATGGTACGTCGTCTGAATCTCCTTGCTGCACTTGTCACACTTCCTCGTCCAGAACGCGCGGGGATTCCTGAGAAGATACCGGTCAATATGGCGCTGTTCGGGGCTGCGGTGGGGGATGGGGAGACCTTGGGCGCGGTAGAAGGCCAGCTCCTGCGCGATCACACGGAAAGGTTTGCCCGTCTCTTCGCAGATCACTGCCCAGTTGAGGATGTCATCGGGAACGTCTTTGCTGTTATCGGGGAGTCCCGATGCGGGGATAGTCTTGCTAACTTTTTGCGGCGGCGGTTCGCGATCGTCCCACAATGCGCCCTCCTGCAATGCCTGCGCTTTTGCTCTGGGATAATAAAGCTGTGCTGTGGTTTTGTTATAGCCGAATGGGGAGAAGTAAATGGGAAACGCTTCGCCCCACTCGCCGGTCTTCTTCATATGCTCGATGATTTTCGGAACAAGCTCTTCGTACTGCTCTTTTGTATATTGTTTGTTGAGGATGCAGTACTGCTTATTGTGCATATTCACGCAGCCGAAACAGTTGCGCGCGGCCTGCAGCCGCCAGCAGTAGAGCAGATCGGAGCAGCTCACGTGCGCGTTATGACAGAAGAGAATGTGGTAGCAGTCATTCCCCGCAATGGAACACTCGTAGGACTCTCGGAGGTTCAATCCATATTGATAGATGTCGTACACATCCTTTGCGCCCGTCACGACCTGATAGAGGAATTTCCCCGTCTCGACGTCTTCGCAATCAAATGACGCATGCACGTTCTTGCAGTTATAGAGATGATTGCCCGAACAATCTTCCAGGTTGTAGCCCTGGAATTCTTTGAACGGGTGCTTCTTTTCCAATTCTTTTCGCCGCGCCTTGAACGTCTGATACTGCACGTACGACTTCAGATCAATCGACTTCATTTTCTTCTCGTACTCTTCGCGGCTCAATTGCTCGTTCTCGTAGCAGAACTCTTTTTCGCGGAGTCCCACACACAGGAAACAGTTTTTGCAGCCCACGCAGTCGCGGAGGAAGGCACCCGAGTGGCAGTTGGCGCAGTCCTGACTGGCTTTGAGGTCGTAGCATTTGTGCACGTCGATGCAGTCGTAGCAAAGCTCGCAGCCCAAATTGTAGAAGCCATCGACGCATGATTTGTTTTTCTTGAAGCCGTAGCCGTAGTAACAGTCTTCGCAGAAGTCGGCATGCATGATGAGGTAACAGTTCTTCGAGAAGCCCGCATAGTGGATGTAGTCGGAATTCTGATTCGTTCCCTCGGCGAGCAGATTCTGCACCGGCACGGCCTCCTTCAATTCCTTGATTTGCTCGAACACCGGCCGGTCGAAATCAACGTCGCGCCCGTACTCACAGGGATCCCATCCGTCGCCCTGCCAGCACTCGCGGCAGTAGATAGTCCTTTTGGGCACCGGAGGATTCTCGGTGATCGTCTTCTTCGTACACAGGTCGCACGTTGTCTGGTAAAAATGCTGCTCGTTGCAGTACACGAGACGACGCTGTTGACGGCAGTCGGGACAGTGGGTCGGCGGAGGGACCAATTGTTTCTTGCCATTGAACACGGGCGAGACCCGATCATAAAACGCAAGATCGTCATCACTCACAGTGAACAGAGCACGGCAGTGGCGGCACGTGGTTGGCACTTGTGCTGAGGAACGAAGCATGAGGCGGGGAGGGGACGCAGATATCCTGCACGTATGTGTCGAACTTGTACAAAGGTAGAAAGAGGCTACCCTATTTTTTTGTCTATCTGAAGCTAAAAACAACTGTCGAAAATTTCGACAAATTGTGCGATACTATTCATATGATCAGCGATGTCTTGGAACAGAACGGATTCAATGAAAAGGAGGCACTCGTCTATTTGGCGGCTCTCGAAGCGGGCGAAGTGACCGTGAGTGCGCTCGCCGCCAAAACAAAACTCAAACGAACGACGATCTACAGCATCGTCGATGGGCTGACGAGTAGGGGAGTGATCACGGTTCAGAAACGCCGTGGCATCCAGCGCATCGCCGCCATCTCGCCGCGTGTGCTCATCGACCGGTTCCGAAACGCCGTCACCCTGGCCGAAAACGCTCTCCCCGCGCTCCTCGATATGGCCTACGCCTCGCCGCACAAGCCGCGCATCCGCTTCTTCGACGGGATGGAGGGCCTCAAGGAAATTCTCCGTGAATTTACCTTCTCCACTGCCGCGGATCCCGGCCTCGTCTTCACCGATTACGAGCAGATGCCGAAGGAGCTCTTCGCATTCATTCGGAAAGAACTCGTGCCGCACCGGCGCAAGTACGGCCGGTTCATCAAATTGATTCTCCCGAAAAATGCACGCAACGCTCAAGTTCAGGCGGAGGACAACACGCACTACGGCGAGCATCGCCTTGCGAAGTTCCCGGAAGCGAGCAATCCCGTTGAATTGGCTTTGTTTGGGGATACGAAGACGGGATTTCTGTCGTTCTCTCAAAACGAACTCTTCGGGCTGATCATCGATTCCGAAGCCATCTACAAAACCATCAAGAATTTCTTCATGCTTGTGTGGGAGAATGCGGAAGCGAGGAAGTAATCGTCAAGAAAGGGATTTCTGATAGCACGGTTCGCACAGGATCTTTTCGGGACGATCTTCCGTATATGTCGTGCGGATCGCGGCACTGCACTCCGCGCATTTTCGATCAAAGAGTTGCCGAGGATTGCGCATGAGCCTGCGGTGCTCGTGACGGCACTGGAAGCACCGCTGCGGGACTGGAACATGGAGTTGCTTAAGGAGTGCGAATTCTTGATCGACGATCTTGTAGTTATGCTTGCATTCGCGGCAGGCGAGCACCTCGTCGCAAATCGTGTCGGGAGTTTCGGCAATCGTCTCGGGCAGCGTCGTTGTCTGTGCTTTGTATTCTCTCTGGTCATCATCTCTCCACTTGTATCCGCGCTTCACAGCCTCTTCTTTCGTGAGCGGAAACTGTTCCTGCGCGATCGTTTCGTTGTAAGGGAACATGGAGAAGGAAATCGGATAAAACTCGCCCCATTCCTTGGTCTTGGTCATATAATCGATGATCTTCCCGCAGAGAGCCTCATATTCTTCTTTTGAACATTGTTTGTTGAAGACGCAGTACTCCTTGTGCTGCAGGCCGACGCACCCGAAGCAGTGTTTACTGTGCGGGCAGTTCATGCAGTAGAGCGCTTCGGACGTATCCGCCAGCGTGAACATGCAGAAACGGAGGTCGTACGCGTTGTAACCCAAGCATGTGCATTCGTAGAGCCTCTCCGCATCGCCGCATTCCTGGATATCCATCGCGGTTTTCAAGGGATTGAACGCCTGGAAGACGTATTTGCAGTCCCACAGATTCGAGGAATCGAAACAGTGCTCCGCATTCTTGCAGTGCGTGAGGTAATCACCCGTCGCATTCTCGTTCTGCACGCCGTGCATGAATTTCTGCGGGAATTTCTCCTTGAAGGCAGCGAAATACTTCCCGGTTTGCTCCAAGGCGGAAGAGGAAGTGAGCGCCGCCGCGGCTGCTTCGTACTGCTCCTTCGTCACTTGCTTGTTCTCGATGCAGTATTCTTTATTCATCACGTTGCTGCAGAGGATGCAGTTCTTGCAGCCCGTGCAATTTTTAAGGAAGAAGCTGTCGGTGCAGTTGGTGCTATCCTGGAGATAGCGGCAGTTGTAGCACTGCAAGCAGTC
Source organism: uncultured Candidatus Peribacteria bacterium (assembly GCA_964640805.1). Classification (GTDB taxonomy): domain Bacteria; phylum Patescibacteriota; class Gracilibacteria; order Peribacterales; family Peribacteraceae; genus CAYTEH01. Next base: position 56,015 of record CAZXIO010000001.1, on the reverse strand, counting down.
GATGCATTCGTAACACAGCTCGCACACTCGGGCACGGTAGCAATCCATGGAGTTCTTCGAACCGTTGATGCTGTAACTGTAGAACGTGTCCCAATTTTCATCGCTGTCGAAGATCAGGTAACAGTTCTTGTTCTTACCCGCGTAGTTTGTGTACTGCGAATTCTCGTCATACTGGAATCCTGTCTGCAGGTTAGGGCGCGGAACGGCAAGGCACAGCTCCTGCAATTGCGGGAAGAAGGGTCTGGAGAAATCGAAATCACGTCCGTACGTAAGAGCATCCCATTTGTCCGAAAACCAGATTTCCTGTTCATATACCTTGTATGGATCGGACGGGTGGTAATTGGAAATGATCGGTTGTCCGGATAAATCACACTTCCTCTTATACAAATGGATTTGGTTCGCCTGCGCCACCCGGCGCTGTTGCCGGCACTCGGGGCACTGTGTCGGGGGAGGGATTCCATATTTCTTGCCGCCGAAGAGAGGGGAAACGCTATCGTAGAATGCGAGATCCTCTTTGGTGACTTCAAACGGGGTCTTACATTGGGGGCAGGAAGGCATAGAGGGTGAGGGAGGAGATAAGAGTAGCAGTAGTTCTTCATGATGCTTATTTCAGTTCATTTTTTTTCAGTACTTCATTCATTCTCCTGTGCAAATCGGCTGCAAGCCCATCAACGGGATTGGCACTGGCAAAACGCAAACTTTCGAGCCAAACACGACTGATACGTTGTACATGTTCTTTGAATGCCTCAGTCTTTTTTCGTAATCTCGAAAGTTCCTCATATAGCCTCTCGTCGTCCTGCTCCTCATCCAATTTCATCACAAGAGTATGCTTCTTTCTCACTGACCGAAACGAGGCTCCCACTCGAACATTAAATGCGACGATGAGAGATTCAACGAATGCCGAAAATGT
>CAZXIO010000001.1:49062-55005 GCA_964640805.1 uncultured Candidatus Peribacteria bacterium | reverse complement strand
GCAAGGTGGAGATAATGGATATAATTACCCGTCTGCGTGGCGATAGAGTGGGTCACATCCCGCACCAGGTCTTGCAGATGATCATTTGAAAGCTCGAACGTAGGACTGTTTTCTTTACTCATGCAAATGGGGAGAAGTTGAAAGTATTGACACTCTACATTTTTAGTTTATTTAATAAACAATGCCATTTTTCAGAGTTAAAATTTTCTTTTATTTAAGCCAAAATAACCTGTCGGGAATTTGGACAAAACATGCTATTCTGGAGGCATGTTGGAACAGGTTCTGCAAGAGAATGGCCTGACCGAAAAAGAAGCCAAGGTCTACATGGCCGTACTTCAAGTGGGGGAGGCTCCTGTCGCGAACGTCGCGGCACGTGCACGGCTGGAACGCACGACCGTCTATAACATGCTCGAAGAAATGAAAGCGAAGGGGCTCATCAGCCTCACGAAGCGGCGCGGGATTCAGTACATGTCGCCGCTCGCGCCGAGGATCCTCATCGAACGGTTCAAGCAGTCGGCGAATCATGCCGAACAGATCCTGCCGTCGCTGATGGAGATGGCGTACTCGTCACCACTCAAACCCCGGCTCCGGTTTTATGAAGGTCCGGATGGCATGAAGGAAATTCTTCGGGAATTCTCGTTCTCCAAAACTCCCGCGATCGGCTTCACCGATTACGAACGGATGCCGAAAGAGATGTTCAAGTTCATTCGCAGCGAGATCGTGCCGCGTCGCCGTTCGTTCAAGATGCCCGTCCGGCTTGTTGTTCCGCGCAATCCTACCAATGAGCGGATCCAGCATGAAGACAAAATCCACTATGGGGAGCACCGTTTGGTCGATTTTCCGAAGCAACAGAGCGGGCTGGAATTGATCCTCTTCAACACAAACAACATCGCCTTTTCCTCCTTCACCCCGCACGAAAGCTTCGGAGTCATTCTTGATTCGGAAGCCATTTATCAAGCACTCAAAAATCTCTTTCTGATTGTGTGGAATCAGGCGAAGCCGGGGCCGTACCCTTTGGAGGAGATCGCATAACTCATAGTCGCATGACACATGTTGTCAATGTGGCAACTCCAGCCACGCTGCGAGAGATCGGGCGTAAGCCTGCAGATCAGGGATACCTTCTTTGAGGTGTCCATAGAGAAGATGGGGATCGAGTTCCACGTATTCATGGACGAGGACGTTGCGAAAACCCTTGGCACGCAGCAGCCGCTCCGCGAGATCTTCAGCAATCACGGCTTTCTCGGCCAAGATAACGAGCGCGTCACGCTCATCGCGGAGCTTACGCCATTCCTGCACCAGCACCAGTAGCCGCGCGCAATCGATGACCGATTCAATCGCCGTCTGGAGCAGGCGTTCCACGGCAAGCCTCTTCTCGGGCACATCGAGCAGATCGCGTTCCGCCAGGTCGCGGTACGGCGCGAGCAACTCGAGGTTCTTCTGCAGGTAGCCGAGTTTGCGGATAAGCGACTGGCGGTCGGCGGGTGTCATGCGGCGGGGCGGGAGATGATATGCCGGAGGGTCGCTTCCGCTTCGCGTTCCAGGTAGTACCGCTCGTCATCGTAGGCTTGTTCCACGTGCAATTCGTAGCCGAGTCTCTCGCTTCGATTGGCCTCAAAGAGGATGATGCTTCCTCGCACGACGTTGAATTGAAGCAGCACGGGCACGTCCTGCAGGATCGTCACGTCCAGCTTGTCGGCAAGCCGCATCGGCAGCAATTCGTCAATCGTGCTCAACAGCTGCAACCGGAGATCGAAGCGCTGCTTCTTGCCGAGTGCAGGGCCTGCAAGAAATCCGATGTCGATATCACTTTCTGTATCCGCCCCGCCCCTGGCGTACGAGCCGTGCAGGTATGCGGCGATCACTGACCCCGGCGAGGTCCGGTTGACCTGCTTCACTGCTTTGCGCACCGCCGATCGTATATCCGCGCTTCTTTCCATGGAAGCGCAGTATAGCATCAATTGACGGTGGAGAGGTAACAGGATTCACAGTACACAATCTCCGGTCCGTCAGGCGAGTATGTTGTCCTGATCGCCTTCTTGCACTTCATGCACTCGCGATCCCAGAGCTTGCGGGGATTGCGGAGCGTCAGTCGCCCGTCGTATCGGCAATCGGGGCATTCGTGGGGGATTGGGACGATCTGTGAGCGGTAGAACGTCAATTCCTGCGGGATGATGCGGAAGTTTTTTTTGCACGTGGCGCAGGCCAGCAGTTCCTGCGTGATCGTATCCGGAGTCTCTCCGATAATGTCTGGCAGCGTCATCGTCTGCGGCTTTGCGCCTTTCGTGCCGCTTTCGCGCCACGCGAAGCCGCGCCTTTTCGCCTCCGTTTCACTCAATGGGTAGTACTCCTGCGCCACCGACTCGTTGTAACCGAAGGGGGAGTACTTTGCGGGAAAGAATTTGCTCCACTCACTGTTCTTTTTCATCTGTCCGATGATCTTCGGGACGAGCGCGTCATACTCCTCCTTCGTGTACTGCTTATTGAGGATGCAGTATTTCTTGTGCGTGAGTCCGTTGCAGCCAAAGCAGTCGCTGCTATTGAAGCAGTACTCGCAATAGAGCATGTCGTGGCAATGGAACACGTAGATGCAGAAGGCCACTCGATTCACTTCGATCACGCCGAGCACCTGGTAACAGAGCTCCGGTTTCACGTACATGTTGGAGCAGTCGTACACGTCCTTCGTCTCGACCCCCACGAACACGTTGCGGCAGTCTCGCCCGTCACTGACGTCGTAGCAGTCGACGCAGCTTTTCGAATGTTCGATGTAATCGCCGCTGCATTCCTCGCTGTTCACGATGTTGGCGAACTTCCGCGTCATTGTACTCATCGCATCGGCATAAAGTGTGCGCATCTGTTCGGTCTTCGCGAAGGATCCGCGGAAGGAGGCAACGCGCTTCTCGTATTCTTCCTTCGGGAGCGGCTGATTCTGGAAGTGGTACTCCTTCTGTACCAGGTTTGTGCTGAGGCAGCAGTGTTTGCAGCCCCTCAGATTTGAGGAGAATCCGCAGTCCTGACAGTTCTGGCTAAAACTCAAATACTGGCAAGCATACGAGTCATAGACACTGAAGCACTGGTAGCAGAGTTCGGAGTTGAAAAGGTAGCTGCAATCCACCGAGTTCTTGCACTTCTGGAAGAGTTTCCCGTAGTAGCAGTCTTCGCAGTACTCCGAGGAGTTGATCAGGTAGCAGTTGCGGCAGTAGCCCGTGCCCGTGGTGAACTCGGCGTTCTCGTTCCCCAAACTCGTGAGCGCCATGCGCGGGACATCTTTGTGCAGTTCTGCCCACTGATCGAAGAAAGGTCTCGTGAAGTCAAACGCACGTCCATAACTCATCGGATCCCACTTGTCGCTCCGCCACTCTTCCTGCGAATACACTTTGTAGGGCGCCCCCCATACGGGCTCTGCGTGGAACAGTGTGATGGTTTCCTTCTTGGACATCGCGGACGGCACACGGTACAAATTGCGCTCATTTCGATGGGCAACACGCAGTTGTGAGCGGCAGTCCGCGCATTGCGTGGGCAGCTCGGGATGGACTTGAGTTTTCCCGAATGTGAACGTCATCTTTCCGAGGAATGCTTCTTCGTCGGGATGGATGACGAAGTCGGTGCCGCAGAAGTCGCAGGTCTTTTCCATGAGGTCAGTATACCTCTTTCAGATAACAATCCTCACAGTAGACAGTTTCGGATCGTTCGGGCGGGTACGTCGTCTGAATCGGTTTTTTGCATTTGGCACATTCGCGGCTCCAGAGTGTGCGGGGGTTACGAAGCGCCATCCTACGGCGGTGACGTTCGTCGGGATGGAAACGGGGGAGCGGTAGTTCACAATCGCGATAGAAATCAAGTTCTTGTTTGACGATGCGGAAGGGGCGGCCCGTTGCTTCGCACTCGATGGCCCAATTGATGATGTCGTCGGGGACAGAGTCGATAGAAAGAGGCAGTTTGCTTGCGGGGATCACGTGCTGCACCTGCAATTGCTCGTCGGACTCCTCACGCCAGTTCCAACCGCGCCTCAGCACTTGCTCTTCGGTCATGGGAAAATATTCCTGTCCCAATGTTTCGTTGTAGGCGAAGGGGGAGTGCTGTGCCGGGTAGTATTCGCCCCATTCCCCGGTCGATCGCATGTGCGCGATCAGCTTCGGTACCAATTCTTCATACTGCTCCTTCGTGTACTGCTTATTGAGGATGCAGTGCTGTTTGTTGCGGAGTCCGATGCAACCGAAGAGATTCCCACAATGATGAACAGAGTCCACGTAGAGGGAATCCCGACTACTCCACGACCCTGCCGCGAACGACACTCCGAACGAATGGAATCCTACGCTCATACATTCGTATCCCAATTCGGCTTCGGTCACGTGGCAGTAATCCATCAGGTCCTTCACTTTGAACCCCGTGTACATGTATGCGCAATCTTCTGCGTACGAGAGATCGAAGCAATGTCGCAGGTTCCGGCTGCTATTCAGATAGTTGCCTTCCACATTCTCGCAGTTCACGATTTCAGCTGCGCGGTGAATCGCTTGCCGGTCGAGAGCGAGGAACTCCTGCCAATAAGCATCCAACTTTCCGCTCTGAAGACCGTTCATCACTTCCTCCCGCACACGTACGTACTCCTGCGGGGTCAACTGTGTATTTCGCACGCAGTGGCGCTTGTTGCGCAAATTCGTGCAGAGAATGCAGTCCGTGCAAGCGCGGCAATCGGAGAGGAAGAGACTGTCGCTGCAATTGGAGCATTGTTTTGAGTACGAAAGACCATGGCACTTTTCACAGTCGGTGACGTCGTAGCAGTGGGCGGATTCCGTGCAGATGAGCGTATCCACGCAATGCTGAGAGTGAATGATCTGCGTGCCGTACAAACATGCTTCGTCGTAATCGGCCGCGAAAAGAAGATAAGAATCTTTGTTGTACGCTGACCAGTTCACGTACTCGGCGTTCTCGTTATTCACTGTCACGAGCGCGATACGCGGAACTGCATGCCGCAGGGCATCGAACTGCTCAAAGAAAGGCCGGTGGAAATCAATGTCCTGTCCATACGACAGAGGATCCCAGCGATCGCTCCACCAAGCCATGGATTCATACACCGGGCAGCGAGCGTCCGGTGCGTACGCCGAGATGATGGATACACCGGTGAGGTCACACGTGCGCCTGTGGAGACGTCTTTCATTCCGGAATGCCAGCCGCCGCTGCTGGCGGCAATCGGGGCAGAAGGTTGGCGGAGGAATCTGTTCCTTCTTGCCGTCGAAGACGGGTGACACCTTCTCGTGGAACGCGAGGTCTCCATCTGTCACTTCGAAAGCCGACTGACACTGTTTACAGGTCTTTTGCATGGAAGAAGTGTACATGACCTTGACTTGCACATACAATGCACATACAATGAAACCATGCATCACGCTACGAAAAAGAAAATACGCATGACGACTCTCACGATCCGGATTGATGCGGACCTGAAAGACGATGTCCTCATGCTGGCTCGTGAGCACGGCGAGGATGCCAGTACATGGATCCGCCAGTTTTTCGAGCGCATACGGCGCGTGAAGAGCAGTCCCTCCGCTCCAAAGTGGATGGGCGATGAAGAGGGGGAATTTTCGGAAACATTTATCCGCGAAATCCAGCAGGCGCGGCGAAAGGGATCGTTCAGGAAATTCAATGTGAAGGAGTATGTTTGAAATCCAAATTGAGCGGCAAGCTGATAAAGCCCTGCACTCTTTTGACGGCCCCCTGCGCCAACGAATCGCCGAGGACATCTACGCGCTTGGCACCCGATTCATGGAAGGCAAGCGGCTCACCGGATCGCTCAAGGGATGCCGTTCATTTCGAAGCGGGGAGTATCGCATCATCTACGATGTTGATCTGAAACGCGCGCGGATCCGGGTACTGCGCATCGGAGACAGAAAAGATGTCTATCGACGTCGGTAATCAGTACATGATTTCACGATAACACTCTTCACACCA
>CAZXIO010000001.1:45961-48962 GCA_964640805.1 uncultured Candidatus Peribacteria bacterium | reverse complement strand
CGGGAAATACTCCTGCGCAGTCGATTCGTTATAGGGCCAGGGGCTGATCGCGATGGGCAAGTATTCTCCAAACTCTTTCGTTGATTGCATGTGTTCGATCAATTTCGGGACAAGTTCTTCATACTCCTCCTTCGTATACTGTTTGTTCAAAATGCAGAATTTCTTGTGCTTGAGTCCGATGCATCCGAAGCACGATGCGCATCCGAAGCAGCTCTCACAGTACATCACGTCGTTTGCCGGCCATGCGTCGCAACAGAACATGCAGCGGAACGTCCCCAAGCCTCCCGAGTGGATTTCGTAACAGAGTTCACCGGGTCCGTAGTACGAGAAGCAATCCATACTATCTTTCAATTTGACCGTATCCACCAAATATTTGACGTCCTCAACCTCCGAGACGTCAAAGGTCTCCCGCGCGCGGGTCGAGGCATTGATGTAGTTCCCGGTACATTCCTGATGCTCGACGCCTTCCATGTGGGGGACCGGGTGTTGCAACCTCAATTGCTCATATTCGGCGCGGTGCCGATCCAATAATTTCAGATCATTGAGAATTCTCTCTTTTTCTTTCATGAATTCTTCTTTGGTGAGCTGCTTATTCAAAATCCGCCACTCGCCGCGATGCAGGTTCACGCAGAAGAGGAGATTGGATGATCCGAAGCAGTGCGACACGAAGGCGGAGTCGCGTACGTCCCTGCACTGACGGGCTTCTCGCGCGTTGTAGCAATCCGTGCAGTCGATGCATTCGTAGCAGAGCTCGCACTGGCCGCACCACAGGCAATCGACGCAATTGCGACAGTGAAAATTCCGCTCACCATACAGGCAATCTTCGCTATAGACGGAGCCCGTGACCATGTAACAGTTCTTCATTCCCTCGACGTGATTGCAGTAATCGCTGTTCTCGGAATTCGCGTTTACGAAATAGAGGCGCGGGACGTTCTTCAGCAGCTGCGAAAATTGATCGAAGAAAGGGCGGGTGAAATCGGGGCTCTGAGCGCAATCAAATCCGTCCCACGCGTCTCCCCACCAGCAGTCGCGGCAGTAGACGGGAAACGCGGTCTCGGCGGCGAACATGGAAATCACGTTCTTTTTGCAGAGCGAGCACTGCCGGCGGTGGTACCTGCGCACGTTGCGCCATGCCATTCGCCGTTTGAGTCGGCAGTCGGGGCAGAGTGTTGGAGGCGGGATCGGGTATTTCTTGCCGCCAAAGATCGGCGATATTTTGTCGTAGAAGGCGAGGTCATCGGACGTGATCTCAAATTCTGAGCGGCATTGAGTGCAGGATTCCTTCATGCAATCAGTATACCGCCTCCAGGTAACACTTTTCACAATAGACAATTTCGGGCCGCTCCGGCGCGTACGAGGTCCTGATGTCCTTCTTGCACTTCGCGCATTGCCGGTTCCAGAGATGGCGCGGATTACGCGATTCCTTGCGGCTGCGGTGCCTACAGTAAAAGCAATGATCGGGCACCGGGAGTCCTCTGCGCCTATAGAACTCCAACTCCTGCGCGACGATCTTGTAGTTGCGCTTACAGGAGGAACACGCAAGCACCTGTTCAGTGATGTCGTCTTTGACGTTATCAATGGAGTCGGGGACGACGATGGATTGCGGTTGGTAATCTTTCTCGTCCTTCCCGCGCCACTGCCAGCCCCGCGCTGCAATTTCTTCTTTCGTCAGCGGGTAGTGATCTTGCGCCGTGGATTCGTTGTAGGCGCAGGGAGAAAGCGTGACGGGGAAGAATTCGCCGAACTCCCCGGTTTTGACCATATGTTCGATGATCTTCGGCACGAGCTCTTCATATTCTTCCTTCGTGTACTGTTTATTCAGAATGCAGTACTGCTTGTGCCGGAGACCGTTGCATCCGAATAAGTTGATGCTGTGCAGACAGAACGTGCAGTAGATGAGATCGGAAATCTCGTCCAGGCAGTTGCAACAGAAGAGCAAATGCCGGCCGTTATAGCCGCCCACGCCGCATTCGTAGTACAACTCCACTCCGCCCACTTCCTCGCAGTCCATGCTGTCGCGTACGGGCATGAAGGCGCGGCAGACGCGGGTGCAATCCCACAGGTCCATGCAATCGAAACATTCCTGCGCGTTCTTGGACGTGGTGATGTAGTCGCCCGTTACGTTCTCGTTCTGCCAGCCGTGCATGTACTTCTGTGGATACTGAAGCTTGAGCTGGGCAAATCGCTTCGCCGATGCCGCGAAGGTGGAGCGGGAACGGAGACTTTTGAGAAACGTTCCGAATTCCTGCTTCGTGACCTGCTTGTTCTCCACCATGTACTCCTTATTCACGAGATTGCTGCACATCAGGCAGTTACGGCAGCCCGTGCAGTTTTTGAGGAACATGCAGCCGGTGCAGTTGACGCAATCCTGCAGAAAACTGCTGCCATAGCACTTCTCGCAGTCGGTGCAGCCGTAGCAGAGTTCGCTGCCCCGCACCCGGAAAGAGTCCATGCAGTCGATGCATGCATTGACGCTGTAGCCGTACAGGCAGTCGCGGTCTTCGTCGGAGTCGAAGACGAGATAGCAGTTTTTGTTCTTGCCCGAGTAGTTGGTGTAGTCGCAATTCTCGTCATATTGATACCCCGTGAAGAGGTTCATGTGCGGGATGGCATCGAGCAATTCCTTATACTGCTGGAAGAATAGGCGGTTGAAGTCGAAGTCACGCCCATAGGTCATCGGATCCCATTTGTCCGAATACCATGCCTCCTGGTCATACACTTTGTACGGAGAGGAGGGATGAATATTGGAAAGGATCTGTTTTCCCGTCAGGTCGCATGTTCGTTTGTAGAGGTGCATTTCGTTCACCTGCGCAGCGCGACGCTGCTGGCGACACACGGAGCAGAGGGTCGGCGGAGGGATCGGGCACTTTTTCTTGGCAAAGATGGGCGAAACCTTGTCCAAAAACGCGAGATCCTCCGCCGTGATCTCAAAAATGGCCGAACATTGCTTACACTGCTTTTGCATGGCTTCAGTATACAGTTTTCAGATAGCACTCCTCGC
>CAZXIO010000001.1:38200-45861 GCA_964640805.1 uncultured Candidatus Peribacteria bacterium | reverse complement strand
CAGTAGACAATCTCGGGTCGCGACGGTTCATAGGTGGTCATCATCACCTTCCCGCACTTCATGCACGGCCGCTCCCACAAGTGACGCGGGTTTCTCTGCGCCATGCGCTCCAGGTGGCGCTGGTCGGGTGATTTTCGGGGAACGGGAATTCCCATGTCTTTATAGAACTTCAATTCCTGAGGAATCACTTTGTACTGCTTCCCGCTTACGCTGCATGTGAGGATTTTTTCGGGGAAGGAGTCATCAATGTCGGTGATGTCATCGGGTACGTTCACGACCGGCACGGTCTTTTTCTTGCTTCCTTCTTCGTTCTCCGTCCAGGGCAGTCCCCGTTCCAGAGCTTTCTCTTTTGAGAGCGGGAAATACTGCTGCGCTTCCGACTCGTTATAACCGAACAAACTCTTGTGCATGGGAAAAAATTCACCGTACTCGCCATTTGTAGTCATCTGTTCAATGATCTTCGGCACAAGAGCCTCATACTCGTCTTTCGTGTATTGCTTGTTCAAGATGCAGTACTGCGCGCGCTTGAGTCCGGTACAGCCGAAGCAGTTTTTGCAGTTGAGCATGCACATGTCGCAGTAATAGAGGTCGTTGCCTGTGTAGCAGTTGAGGCAGAAGGCCGAATGCTGGGGCAGTGGGAAGCATTCGCAGTTTTCGTACCCGAGTTCCCCCATCACGTACGTGCAGTCATGCGCGTCGGCCGCCTGAAAGCCGATGGAATTGACGCAGTCGCGGCTCTCTCTGAGCTCATAACAGTTTTTGCAGTTGCCACAGTTCTGGAGCAGGTCGCCCGTGCAGTCGACGATGCTCCCGTGCTTACGCATGTGCTGCCGAGGCGCTTTTGCGACCATTTCCGCGAATTGCTTCTTCGCGGTTTCGATATTCTTGTGCGACGAGAGAGGGAATTCCTTGAGTTTCTTCTCGTATTCCTGCTTTGTGTACTGGACGTTGCCAATGCAGTGCTCTTTGTTGCGGAGCCCCCAGCACATCAAACAGTGCTTGCAGCCGCGGCAATCGAGGATGAAGGCGCTATCGATGCACTGCGAGCAGTCGACGGCAGACCGGCAGCCGTAGAGTTTTTGGCAGAACACACACTCGTACGAGCGCTCGCATTCGTCGATGCAGAAGGTATCGATTGAGTCGCGGCTGCGCTCCACCCATACGCCGTACGCGCAATCCTGACTGAAGTCGGCGGAGAACAGAAGGTAACAGTCTTTCAGGTGTGAGACGTTATGAGTGTAGTCGCTGTTCACGTTATGCTCTTGCTGTAGTGACATCCGTGGCACCGTGCGCTGGAGTTCGGCGACTTGCTCCGGAAACGGCTTGGAGAAATCAACGTCGCAACCATAGTCGAACGCGTTCCAGCCGTCGCCCCACCATTCGTCCTTTCCGTAGACCACAGCGGGACCCGAAGGAGCGTAGATCGAAATGATTTGCTTTCCCGTCTTCCCGCATGCGCGATGGTAGAGACTTTTTTCGTTGCGGTGCGCAAGCCTGCGCTGCAGTCGACAGTCGGGGCAGAGAGTGGGGGCGGGGATCCCGCATTTTTTCCCATTCAGGACAGGTGAGATCCGGTCATAGAACGCCAGGTCGTCCTCCGTCACAACGAAGGGTGTTTTGCACTGCCTGCAGGAAGGGGTCAGGGATGACATGTCTGCCATTGTGAACAAATATATGATTTTTGTATATGGCTCAAATACAATACAAAATTTGGCTTTGTTGCCTCATAAATCAATTTTGTTTACACTCACCGACACTATGCCTCGTTCACGGCAACCATCGCCACAGACCCGCTCCGCCCGGGGTGAAACGGCCCTGCGGCCGCTCCTCAAGCGCGCGGGGCTGGATGAAAAAGAAATCGAAGTGTACTTGGCTCTGCTGCCACTCAAGCGTGCCCGCGCCAGCGTGATCGCACGCGCCGCCGCGCAATCGCGGAGCCACACGTATGCGGTGCTCAGGAGCCTCCAGAAGAAAGGGCTCGTGAGCGAGTTGGAGCAGGGGAAGATCATCCAGTTCGTGGCCGAGCCGCCGCAGCGCCTGCTCTCGCAACTGGAAGACCGTGAGCGCGAACTCAAAGAGCTGCTCCCGCTCCTGCAAGGCGCGATGCCGCTCCTGCAATCACTCACGGGGCCCTCCATGGGCCGCCCGCGCGTGACGCTCTCGCACGGAACGGACGGCATGAAGCAGGTGTATCGAGATCTGCTCAAGCAGGAATTTGTGGGAATCATGAACGTGCAGGCGATGTACGATACCTTCGGTACTACCGTGGCCAGCGTGCTCTTTGGTCCTGTAGTGCAGCTGCGCGGACGCGATCTTCTCGTCGATAATGCCGGCGCGCACCGGTATGTCCGCGAATGGCCGGATACCCCGCACTACGCAGTGCGCATTCTTCCGAAAAACATTCAATTTTCCACCGACACAATGGTATATGGCGACACGATCGCACTCTTCGGTTTCGATCCCGAGAAAACAATCGTGCGGCTGGAGAACCGCAACCTCGCCGACGCCTTCCGCGCCTGGTTCGAGGCGCTGTGGGAGATCAGTCGAGCGCCATAAAGTCTCTAGTTCCTTCCGGATGGCACAAGGGCTGCCAAACGCGCCTCGTAGGCGTTTTTTTCCGCCGCCATCCGCACGTAATTTTCGCGCGCTGTCGTCTTCTTCGTATCTTCCAGCACGGCATCGTCCCTGATCATCTGCAGAATGCGGTCACCGTCGCTGCGCTGCTCTTGCGTCAAACTGCCGGCAATCCACAGGCGTATGAGCGCGGCATCCTCCTGATATCCCTGATATTCCAAGGCATCAGCGAATGAGCCGATACCGTTCACATCGGCTCCACCCGGCCGTCGCCCCTCCGGGCCTCGGCCTCGTCCTCTGCCTCGATCCCGTCCGCGTACCATCGCGTCACTCCTTGTTCCTCGCAAACGATCGACTCTGCCGGCTCCCCGACGCGTCGCATCACTTCTTGCTCCTGCAGATCTGTCACCGTCCCTTCTTCTGTCACCGTCTCGCCGGCCGTCGCGGCGCCGGGGACCTTCACTCCGTGCTCCACCGGGCCGACCTTCAAGAATGGCCACCAAACTCACTTCCAACTGGTCCAATGCACTCACCACATCGTCGTGTTCCTTATAGGCATCACGTTCCTGCTGCATTCGTTCTGTGATTTCGGCGATGTTTTCTCGAAGTTTCTCGGGGGTCGCCATCAGCAGTTCGTATCGTGCCAAAGCGTCGCGGGAGGAATAAATCATATTCGTGATGAATGTTCCGTTGACCATCCGCCCCGACTTCAACAGCGAATCGCCCCATTTGGTGTACTGCTCCATACTTGGTTCAAAATGTTGCGTCCACCACGCCATCCATTCCTTGCAGGCATCCCGGCTTTCAAAATGAAACTCCGTGCCCACGATCTTCGGTTGCGATACTTTTCCCCTCAGTTGCTCGGGAAGAACGGTAAGATCCTGCCGCAGAATGGTTGAAAGGGGACTCAAACCACGTGCGCCGCCCTCAGCAACCGACCGATTTGCCCGCAACTGCTCCTCAATTAAGGCATCGTCGCCTCTGCCTGCACGACGTTCTGCACGTGGCCTTCTCGCATCTCTGCCCTCGCTGCGGCTGCCATCATTGCGGTTCCCACGCGCATCCCGCCCTCCGCGATTCAGGCCATCGCTCCGCGATCCGTCACCCGCGCCACGATTGGCATCCTCTATCCGCGCCCCGCGCCCACCTCTTCCATCGAGATCGGCGCTGTCACTGCGCGTTCCATCTCGCGTATTGCGATTATTTCTTTCTTGTGTCCTCCCGGCGCCTCTCCCTTCGCTCCGCGAGCCGCCCTCGATCAGCCGCCGGCGATCGCCCCTGCTTTTGCGCCGCACTTGCACCCGCTCCACAGTCGCTTCCAAAGCTTCGTCGGTCTCGCGATGTTCCGTGCCTTCGCCGGCATGTTCTTGCCCGCCTTCGTCACCGGGGAGTAGCAGAGAGATGTCCATATAATGGGGGAGAGAAGGAAACAGAAGAATTTTATACCTTTATGAGCGAATGACGAGTGTCCATTGCTTGCTCGGCGACAACTTTCCCTTTTTTGTCCATCACCTGGGAATCCCACGACAGATGCACCCCGTCGCGGTAACAGGAATCGGATGTGAAACTCAGCTGCAGCGTATTTCCCTTCCCGACCGTCAGTGGTTCCAAGAGAGGCAGGAAGACTTGGCCCCAGTGCGTGCGCGGAGCCAGCGGACTCGTCGAAAGTTCAATCCCGGGAGCCAGCACAGCATCCCACCACACAGCAAAACCGTAGATCGTTTGAGTTTTTAAGAGAGTCCATTCCATCTCGGCGCCGCGGATGCTCAGATTTTTTTTCAAGAAGTCGGCGCTATCCCACTGACGGGCTTGCTTCATTGGCAGAAGATCCTTTACGGAAAACTGTCCCGAATGCATTTTGCTCAGCGAGAGCTTTTTGGCTTCCGTGAATCCAAGTCCGTGACCGATGCCATCCCACACATTCACGGCGCGGTGATGACGCGGGTTGATGACGGGAAGGATGAACGACGTCACGGACTGCGGAATGATCATCCCATCGGGCTTCAGGAAACGCTTGGCGTCCTCCAGGGTCTCGATCATGTTCTCCTCATAGAGGAAGTTCCCCAGCGTCTCGCTCACGATGATATCCACCTTCTCGGGCAGATCGATCATCTCCGACTCCCCCCGTAAGAAGGTGCAGTTCACGATACCGTTTTCCTCGGCAAGACGTCTGCTCAGTTCCACCGCATCGCCGTTCCGCTCGATCAAGTAGCAATGCTTGGCTCCCAGTTTTGCCGCCACGAATCCCAAAAACCCCGTGCCTGAGCCGATATCCGCCACCACCGATTTCCCCGGCACGATCACTTTTTTCAGCGCTTTTGCGAACGCGGCATTGCGGACTTTGTCTGCCAAAATGTGGCGGTGCATGCCGAGCATGAACGAAGCGTACTGGAGTGATTGATGGTATGAGAAGCCCTTTTTGCATCTCAAACACTCGAGTTGCGAGTCCGGATAGAGGATTGTTTCGGGCCACAGCCATCAACTCACAATGTCCAAAATAATAGACGACAGATTTCTGCCACAGACTGCACGAGCAGCGTCTCGCAATCAATGAACCCTCCCGCAATCACTACCCGAGAAAATCACCTCTTGCCTTGGGCGACTTCGCGAGCTCGTCGGCGAACGGCTTCCTGTGCTTGCTGAAAGTTCCACCGATCCAATTCATTTCCCCCGGCGTAACGAGCGGCAAAATCCAATTCGGCCAAAAGTCCAGAGCTCACATAGCCGTCTTGTTGTAGATTGCAGTCATCGTAGCCTTTGCCATTTTTCTTTCCATTTTCGTGCTGTGGCATCTGTATGGGGGAAGAAGATAAGTATATTATACAATATAATTATAAATTAAGCAAGGTCTCTCTTTTGGCTTATGGGCGCTCCCCGATGTGTTTGTAGAACTTGGCCTGCAATCTCGCAAAATTTTGGAATCCTTCCAGTACGAGTTTGCGAAGAGATGCCAGGCTCTTGTTCCCGCAGTAATATTTCATCATCAGTCCCATGCCTTCGAGTGCCTTGTCGGCATGATCTGTCTCCACTCCTCTTTTTCCTTTCTTTGCTTTTTCTTCCGTGGTTCCGTGCACTTCAAGCCACTTGTCACTGTGGTTTCTTTTCATTTTTTTGATCAAATCTGGCCACTTCTTACAGAGATAATCGTAGAACATGGCGAATTCCGGATCTGCTAATTTCTCGGATGCCAAATGGTGTCCGGCGGAGATAAAAAGCGTGTCGCCGTTTTTCGTCGGTTCCGGACAATATCCCTCCAGCAATTGGCCTGCCGCTTTTCGTGTATTCATATTTGGTTGCAGCAACTTATCCAATCTCTTCCCTTTAAATCCAAGAAGCGCACCGGCCGACTCCCCAAGTATTATCGCAAGTTCGCGGTGTGTTCCACGACTTATGCCACCCATGGCGTCTGCTCCGAAACCATATTCATCGAGGCCGGCAAACAGCATTCGTTGTCCAATGGGAAAACTGCGATCAGAAAATGCGGCCACAGGGTGATCGCTCTCGCGAAAAAGATCCCGTCTACGTGATATTTTCGTTGTTATGTCGAGAACGCCCGCCGCCGCATCCGCATTGAACTCTGCAAAATCTCCAAAAACCCCGAGCAATTTTCTTTTGTTATCGCCGATGCCATCGAGGACATCTCGGAAGGAGTCCAAGCCGTCTTGAGCGCCGCGGAGCGACATGAGTTCATGCCATGTGGGCGCAGCAATATCAGGTGTTGACATGACACTTAATCTATATTTGTTTACTATATTTGCAATAAAGAATAATACACGTATTTTTGGCTGATATTAGCTCATATCTTAGATAATAACTTGAATTGTCTACAATTTTAGACTACATTCTCCCTATGCCATCTCCCTCCGCAAATACGGAAAATCGCAGTATCCGTGCGCTCCTGCGTCGCATCGGTCTCGATGAGCGGGAGGTGGATGTGTACCTGGCGCTCCTCCCCCTCAAAATCGCCCGCGCCGCGGCCGTGGCCAAGGCGGCGAAACAATCGCGCAGCCACACGTACTTAGTTCTCCGCAGTCTTGAAGAGAAAGGTCTCGTCTCCGAATTGGAGCGAGGGAACATCCTGCACTTCGTCGTCGAATCGCCGCAATCGCTCCTCAGTTACGTGCGGGACCGGGAGGAAGAGCTGCAGGCGCTGCAGCCGCTCGTGGAAGCGGCCATCCCGCAGCTGAAAGGAATGACGAGTCCCTTCGTGGGCCAGCCGCGCGTGACGATGCTCCATGGAGTCGACGGCATGAAGCAGGTCTACCGCGACGTTCTTCCCAACGATTTCTGTGCGCTCTTCAATGCCGAATCGATGTATACGAATTTCGGCAGGAACGTCGTGAAAATACTGTTTGGCAAGGATGCGGGGCTGAGAGGCCGCGATCTGCTCGTCAACAATGCTGCTTCCAAGCAGTGGCTACGCGAAGTGAAGCCGAACGACAACTACCAAGTCCGCCTGCTACCCAAAGGAATGACCTTCGCAACGGATACAAACGTCTCGGGCGACATCATGGCCATCTTCGCCTACGACGACGAGCAAACCATCATCCGCATCGAGAATCAGAACATCGCCGATGCCTTCCGTACGTGGTTTGAGGCGCTGTGGGCGATGAGTAAGGAGCCGTGATCAATACACGGATTTCAGGTAACAGGGTTCACAATAGATACGCTCCGGTCGACCGGGCTCGTAGCTGGTAGCCAGTGGCTTGTTGCAATTGGCACAATTTCGCTTCCACAATTTCCGCGGATTCCTCAGCGCATTGCGGTCCTTATGCCTTTGCGCCGGCGAACGGTGGGGCAGGGGAATGCCTGACTGCCGGTAGAATTTGAGTTCTTGCGGGATGATCTTGAATTGTTTGCCGGAGGCTTCGCACGTGAGGACTTTTGTAGAGATGTCGTCGGGGACATCACTAATGCCATCGGGAATCGTCACAACCGGGCCCATGACCTTCTGACCCTCTTCAACGTCGTCACGCCAGTTCCAACCGCGCTTGAGCACATCTTCTTTCGTCAGTGGCATGTATTCGTGTGCGACGGTTTCGTTGTAGCCGTGGGGGGAGAGGCGAACAGGGAAGAATTCTCCCCAT
>CAZXIO010000001.1:26792-38100 GCA_964640805.1 uncultured Candidatus Peribacteria bacterium | reverse complement strand
CGCATGTGTGCGATGATCTTCGGGACGAGAGTCTCATATTCCTCTTTTGTGTATTGCTTATTTAAAATGCAGTGTTGCTTCTGCTTGAGTCCCACGCATCCGAAACAATTGGTGCAGCTCTTGAGGATATGACTGTAGAAGCAGGCGGTGTTGTAGGGGCCGGCCATATAGAAGGCCGAGTATTTGAGGCCCACCGTCGAAATCACTTCGTAGTTGGCAACCGGATCGTAGAGGGAGTAGTTGAGGTCATAACAATTCTTCGCAGTGAGGACGTCGTAGAGGTATTTGCAGTCCTCGCAGTCGGTGACATTGAAGCAGTGTTCGCATTTCTTCGAGTTTTTGATGTCGTTTCCAACGCAGTCTTCGCAGGCAAGGTTGTACATATCGCGGTAGATGCCGTTTTTGATGCGCATCTTCTTCCACAGGTCAAAGACGGCCTGGAGTGGCTTCCAGGAACCGAGCCGGAGCTCTGTCAGCTTTTTCCAGTACTCCTCCTTCGTGTGCGGTTCGTTCAAGATGTAGTACTCCTTGCCGCGCAGATTCACCGAGAGAAGACAGTTCTTGCAGCCCTTGCAGTCGAAGCAGAGGGTGCAGTCGCTGCAGTCATCCATGTACTGGCACCAGCGCAGCGCATAACAGTTGTAGCACTGGATACACTCGTAGCAGAGCGTGCTGCGATACACGAAGGTGCAGTCCACGCAGTTTTTGGAATTCTTCACGAACAGATTGTAGAAACAATCCTCATTGCCCTCGGCCGCGATATCCAGATAACAGTTCTTCTCGTCGGTGCAGTAATTGCAGTAGTCGCTGTTCTCGCAATTGGTGATTGCCACGCCCCAGTGGGGGACGACGTTATTGAGGTCATTCCACTGGTCGAAGAAGGGTCGGTTGAAATCAAAGTCCCGCCCAAACGTCAGTCCATCCCACTTGTCACCATGCCAGGCATCCGGCTTGTAGACCGGGAATCTTGCATCTGGGGCGTACATCGAGATAAATTTCTCTTTGGTGAGGTCGCATGTGCGATGATAGAACGTGCGGTCATTCCTCCACGCCATGCGCCTCTGCACACGGCAGTCGGGGCAGAGAGTCGGCGGAGGAATCAGCTCCTTCCTTCCATTGAAGATTGGCGAGATGCTGTCATAGAAGGCGAGATCAGTATCTGTGATCTGAAATTCAGCCGAGCATTGGGGGCAGGTGGCGGACATACAGGGTAGGAGTTCTATGCGAGAGACTGGAGGTTTTTCTTGAGCGCATCAATAGATTTTATCATCGCTGCGTACTCGGTTGAAAGATCTTCGATTGTTTCCAGAGAGAATTGATTCTTGTTGGCTTCGGGAACAGCATCATTCCCCTTACAGAACATATAGCCCTGTATGTTCAGAGTGACCATCTCAGAGAGCAATGGTGCTTTTTCCAGAGCGATATCCAGCAGATGGAGGAGAGATTCTCGTGTGACAGAGACGTTGTTTCTTCTGAAACAATCGTTAATGACATCACCGTATTCCTGCACACGAGAAGTCGGTTCAAAATGTACGAGAGTTTCCATGGCGTCTTCGATGAATGCGTACGTTACCGCTTGAAATGTTAAACGTGCAGCATTGAGCTCATCCAGACATTGAACATAGTCGGGTTCTGGCTGGGGTAGATAAGTTGTTGGATAATTCATATGTCAAATTGTACCGATCTATAATTTGTAGCCAACACCACGACACTGTTGCTATAATGACGACACATGGACACCCAACTCTACGAAGATCTGGGCCTCAGCCCCAACGAGGCGCGTATCTATGACGCGCTGGTCACGTACGGCGGCTCGGGGGTATCCACGATCGCACTCCGGTCGAAAGTGCACCGGAGCAACGCCTACGATTCGCTTCACCGTTTGATTGAAAAAGGGCTCGTATACGAGGTTTTTGACCAGCGGGAAACCCTCTACGAAGCGGTGGATCCGGGCAAACTCCTGGAGTTTTTGGAGGAGAAGCAGCGCAAGCTCCAATCCGCTTTGCCGTCGCTCCTGAGCCGCTATCAGAAACATCGGGCCCCCGAACAGGCGTACATCTTCAAAGGCATTGAGGGCGTGAAGAACTACCTCCGTCTGGCGCTCAAAACGAGTGAAGACATTTACTCTTTTGCCGCGAAAGGCGCATGGTTCGATCCGCGTTTGGAGACATTTACGGACTGGTTCTTGAAAGAAGCGAAGAAGAAGGGGATCAAATACCACCACATCTTCGACCACGAGGTCCGTAAGGAGCTGCCGCACGTTCTCAAAGGCGTGGGCAAGCCCTACAAATTTTTGCCGAAAGAGTTTTCGACGGATTCGACCATGGATTTCTTCGGCGACCACGTGGTGACGTTCAACGGCCTTGAAATCGGGAAACTTCGGGATGATGTCACGATTTTCGTGATGGTGAGTCCCGGCCTGGCTGAAAGTTACCGCACGTGGTGGAAAATGATGTGGAAGCTCTTGCCGTAGGCAGTTCAGCGAAGGAGCGGCAAATCACCGGCGAATTTCGTCACCGGCTCATCCTCGCCGATCACGCCGATGCCGACGATTTTGAGGTCAGCAAGCTTCTTATCCTTCACTCTTCGCATGTATTCCTCATAACTATTGGTCGACTGCGCCTCGTACGTGAAGACCATCGTTTTCAGGTTGTTCACCTTGGCCCGCTCCAAAAGTTCGGGAAAGTCCTTGTGGCCTTTTTTGAGGATTGGGATGCCAATCTTCGTGATAGCGATGAAGGTGTAGTCACCGGCCGGCACCTCGGGACCCAGTGCTGCTTCCTCACCGCGGAAAATTCCGGTGGTGATGCAGGCTGCTGCATTTGCGAGCAGTCCCGGGGGGAGTTTTTCGTCGAGGACGATGGCGGCTTTCATAGGAGTGAGGGTAGAGGATCAGTAGACGGTGGCCAAGTAGCATTCCTCACAATAAACCTTTTCGGCCCGCTCAGGCGCATAGGTCGTCTGCATTGCCTTCTTACACTTCGCACAGTGCCTGTCCCACAAATGCCGCGGATTGCGGAGTACGAAGCGTTCTTTTTGACGTTGTAGGAAGGCCTTCCGGGGGAGGGGGAGCTTCATGTCCCGATAGAACTGAAGTTCCTTCGGGATGATTTTGTAGAGCTTTCCCGTGACGTCGCAGCGGAGAATTTTTGAAGTGATGGAATCATCAACATCTTTGATGTCCTCCGGAACCGATACGACAGGCCCCATGTAGTTTTGCTGATCTATCTCTTCTTCCTCTTTCCATCGCCATTGCTTCTCAGCCACTTCTTTCTTCGAAAGAGGAAAATATTCCTGTGCAATCGTTTCGTTGTAACCGAAGGGCGAGAAATCGCGTGGGAAGAACTGCCCGAACTCAGCCACATGCCCCTCCGAAGCTCCGGAGGAGCGAAGGGGGGTCCTCTTCATCCGTTCGATCAATTGCGGCAACAGTTTCTCATATTCTTCTTTGGAGTACTGCTTGTTCAAGATGCAGAACTGTTTCTGTTTGAGGCCGACGCAACCGAAACAATGCTTACAGCCATAACAGTTATCGCAGTAGTATAAATTTGAGCACGAATTCTGGCAGGTATGGGAGAAGAGGATGCGATAACCGCCGCCAACGGTCAGGCTCTGATAGCAAAGTTCGCCGCCTTCCGCTCCGCAGAAATTGCAATCCTGCGAGTCTTTGAAGGTTTCCATTGTCGCGCAATAGCGGCAGTCTTCGCTGTTCTTCATATCGTATCCCGCATGGATGTTTTTGCAGTTGTACAGGTAGTCGCCCGTCACGTTTTCGCAGCCGAATCCGTGGTAGAACTTCACGATTTCTTTACCGATGAGTTCCGCCACCCGCCCGCGAGCCATGTCGATTGTCCTGACATTGCCGGTGTTCAGCGAGGCGATTTTGCTGCGATACTCTTCCTGAGCATGTGGTTCGTTGAAAATGTGAAACTGTTTATTCTTCAGTCCAACACACCCGAAGCAATCCTTGCAGCCCACGCAGTGCACCAGGAACATGGAACTTGCGCAATTGTCACAGTCGCGCGAGAAGGCGAGCGAATGGCCTTGGACGCAGTCGATGCACTGGTAACAGCGTTCACAGCGGTAGATATACAGGCAGTCATAGCAATCTTTCGACTGCCATACGATATGCCCGTACGAGCAATCTTCGTTGCCCACATTGCCGAAGACCAGGTAGCAATTGCGGCTGCCGAAAGACAGATTGCAGTAGTCTGTATTTTCACACTGCGTATTCATCACCGACGCCCGTGGAACGGTTTTGTGCAGCACCAGCATTTGCTCAAAGAGTGATCGGCTGAAGTCCACATCTTTTCCATAACTCAGCCCATCCCACTTGTCGCTCCACCATTCGTGCATCTCGTAGACGGGGAACGAAACATCTTTGTGATACATCGAGATGATTTTCTTCCCAGAGAGATCGCACTCGCGGTGGTAGAGGTTGAAGAAGTTGCGGAACATCAGGCGGCGTTGCCTGCGGCAGTCGGGACATTCGGCCGGGTTCGGCACATCAATTGATGTGTAAAAAGTCTCCTCATTGGGAGCAATCAAGAATTCTTTGCCGCAGTGGGTGCAGGAGGAAGACATCAGTAGACGGTGTCGAGGTAACACTTTTCGCCCTTCGACTCGTTGCGCTCGCTCAGGGCTCCGCTTCCATTGATGAAATAAAAAGAGAACATAACTAGTAAACGGTACTCAAATAACACGCTTCGCAGTACACAATCTCGGGTCTCTCGGGTGCAAAGCTCGTGTGAATCTGCTTCTTGCATTTCGCGCATTGCCGGTCGAAGAGGATGCGGGGATTGCGCAGTGCCAAGCGGTCCTTGTGACGCTGGTCGGGGCAGCGGCGGGGGACGGGGACGTTCATCTCTCGATAGAATTTGAGCTCCTGCGGAATGATCTTAAAAGGTTTGCCCGTTACGTCGCAGTGCAGGATCTTCGTGAGCACATCGTCGCCGACGTCCGTGATCAGATCGGGGAGCACGTAGTCGGGTCCCATGTACTGATTTTTCTCCTCTTCATCGTCGTGCCACTGCCATTTCCTTCTGAGCACCTCGTCCTTTGTGAGTGGCACCTGTTCCAGAGCTTGCGTTTCGTTATAGGCGTAGATGCTGATGCTTGGCGAGAAGAACCGTCCATATTCTCCAGTTTTCTGCATGTGCTCGATCAACTTGGCCGCAAGTCGCTCGTATTCTTCCTTCGAATATTTCTTATTGAGGATGCAGTATTCCTGCTTGCGGAGACCGACGCAGCCGAAAGAATTCTTGGAAGAGAAGCTGTGGTCGCAGTAGAGGAGTTCACTGCAGCCGTTCCAGCACAAATTGCAGTAGCGGATATTGTACGAATCGTAGCCACATGCCTGCGTAGAGTAGATGAACTGCGAATTTTGCCCCCAGTTGCTGTAATCCCGGCAGTTGCGGGAGTTCTGCACACATTGGCAGTAGGCGCAATCTTCGATGTTGTTGCACTCGAAGCAGAGCCGAGCGTTTTTGCAGTTACGCAGGTAATCGCCGCTACTGTTTTCCAAATTCGTGCCGTGGAATTCCTTCACGATGGGGTCGCGCAGCATCCCTTCGATCCGCCCCCGCGCGGCCTTCATCTCTTTCTCGCTTCCCGTCTTCACCGTTTTCAAGAATTCCTCGTATTCTTGCTTCGTTTTCTTCTCGTTGAAGAGCATGTACTCCTTATTCACCTGATTCGTGCAGCCGAAGCAGTTGCTGCAGCCCTGGCAGTCGCGGAGGAAGAAACTGTCGCGGCAATTGATCGAATCCCTGCAATACCGCAGGCTGTAACAATCGCGGCAGCTCACGCATTCGTAACAGAGTTCGCAATGCTCCAGGTTCAAGTTATCGATGCACGACTTGCACTGATTGATCCATGAGCCGAAGTAACAGTCTTCATCCTGATTGCTGGAGAAGAGCAGATAACAGTTCTTCACCTGGCTCGCGGTGTTGCAGTAATCGCTGTTCTCGTACGGTTTCTGCAAAATTCGCGCGATGCGCGGCACCGCCTTCCGCAGTTCCCAGAATTGCTCGAAGAATGGACGGCTGAAGTCGATGTCGCGCCCATACTCCAACTCGTTCCATCCGTCTTCATACCATGCGTCGTTGTCGTAGACCTTAAAGGGCTTGTCGGTCGAATAACATGCGATGATCTGCTTTGCCGTCAGATCGCATTTGCGATGGTAGAGGTGGCGTTCGTTGCGCTGTGCCAAGCGGATCTGCATGCGGCAATGGGGGCATTCGGTTGGAGGAGGAAACTCATACAGTTTCTTGTTGAAGGTGGGCGAGACGGTTTTGATGAAGGCGAGGTCATCCGATGTGATCTCAAATTGGGCCGAGCACTGGGTGCAGGTGTGGGTCATGCTGCGGGAGCGAGTGTCCATTTTTTCAAGGTCCTTGTGAGCTCTGTGTGAAATGCATCCATCGATCCATGAATGAGATGAACCACAAAGACTTGTTTTCCTTCAATCTCTTGGCCCTCAATAACAATCGCGTCCGGAGCGCTCTTGGAAACTTCCATTTTTGCGATACTTCGTGCGTTCTCAAAATCTTCAGCGCCACCATTGACCCAGATACGATCATTGGAATGGACAACAGAGTTATAGGATTTGTTCATGAAGAGAGAGGGGAATTAATAAACAGAGGCGAAATAACACTCTTCGCAATAAACGATCTCGGGTCTCTCGGGCGCGTATGACGTCTCAATCTTTTTCTTGCACTTCATGCACGTGCGGTTCCAGAGTTTGCATGGGTTACGCAGCCGCATGCGATCACGATGGCGCTCGTCGGGGCAGAGGAGGGGAATGGGCACACTCATTTCTTTGTAGAATTTGAGCTCCTGCGGGATTACTTTGTACGGATTGCCTGTGGCTGTGCAGATAAGGATCTGTTTCGTGATGTCGTCCGACACATCTGCAATATCGTCGGGGATCTCGTATGGTGGGCCGAGGTATTTATCCTTCGCTTTGGATTCCTCATCCCATTTCCAGCCGTGTTTTTTCACCTCTGCTTCGGACAACGGGAAATATTCCTGTGCGACCGTTTCGCGATAACTGAATGAACTGATGGATGCAGGAAAGAACTCTCCCCACTCTTGCCCCGCGGAGCTCCCGTCCGAGGAGCGAAGTGGGGTCCGCATATGTTCGATGATTTTGGGCACGAGCGCCTCGTACTCCTCTTTCGTATATTGCTTGTTGAGGATGCAGTACTCGGCCCGTTGCATGTTTACGCAGCCGAAACAGTTTTTTGAAGAGCAGCAGGCGGAAGAATAATAGATATCGTACGATGACCAGCACTGAATCGTGAACGCGCAGCGTGCAGCGCCCATGTTCGTATTCGTGGTTTCGTACATCACTTCCGCATTCCGGCCGAACGTGACCACATCCATGCCGTCTTTCGCGCCGCGCCACACGTGCTCGCCGTACTTGCAATCTTCCGCCTGATGCGCGTGGAAACATGCAGTGCAATTCTTGCATTCCTGCACGTAGTTGCCCGTGCAATTCTCCGCCTGTACCGAGGTCATGTACTTGCGTGGCTGCGTGAGGGAGAACGTCTCGAATTCTTTCTTCAGCAGATCGACTGTTTTGCGCGAACCCAGATTCAATTCACGGCGTTTCTTCTCATATTCCTCTTTGGTGTACTGCTGGTTTTGAATGCAGTATTC
This sequence comes from uncultured Candidatus Peribacteria bacterium, assembly GCA_964640805.1. Taxonomy (GTDB): domain Bacteria; phylum Patescibacteriota; class Gracilibacteria; order Peribacterales; family Peribacteraceae; genus CAYTEH01. The sequence goes on along the minus strand of CAZXIO010000001.1, from coordinate 30,438 downwards.
CTTCTGGCGCATATTCACGCAGAGCAGACAGTTGCGGCAGCCCATGCAGTCGAGCAGAAATGCGCTGTCGGAACAATTAGTGCAATTGCGTGAGTAGATGAGTCGTTGGCATCCGTAGCAGTTATCGGATTCGTAGCAGAGTTCGCATTCGTGTGAGAAAGAGAAATCGCAGCAGTTCAGGCATTTCTGCAGCCAGTAGCCGTGCAGGCAGTTCTCGCCGTGGCTGGTTTCGAAAATGAGGTAACAGTTCTTTGAGTCCGCTATCAGATGGCAGTAATCCGAATTTTCCACGTTGGTCACCGCGATGCTCATGGAAGGGACTGTCTGCAGGAGCTCCGAAAACTGATCGAAGAAGGGACGCGAGAAATCGAACTCTTTTCCGTACGCGTGCGCATCCCATTTGTCGCTCCACCAGTCGCGGTGATTGTAGACGACCACGTCTCGCTCCGGAGCAAAGACAGAAATGATCTGCTGTCCGGTCAGATCACACTTCCGATGGTACAAATTCCGTTCGTTTCGGTGCGAATGACGGCGTTGGCGGCGGCAATCGGGGCACAACCTTGGCGGTGGGATCAATTCTCTCTTCCCATTGAACATTGGGGAGACTTTTTCGTAGAACTTCAGATCTTCGTCTGTGACCTGAAATTCTTGCCGGCACTGGGTGCAGGATTTTTGCATGATTATGCGTGCGAAAAGGACGCAAAGATGTGGTATGATGTACGCATGTTCACCCAGTATGTCGCTACCGTGATGGCCCGCAGAGCGCGGGTTGAGAAGATCAAAGGCAAGAACCCGTACTTTGGGAGTATTCGAGGCTTCCAGGGAGTATGGGCACAGGGCAAGTCGCGTCGGGAATGCGAAATGGCACTCCGTGAGGTTCTGGAGGAATGGTTGCTCATCAAAATTCGCAAACAACAGTTTGTGCCTACCGTTCGCAAGTACGATCTCAATGCTCTCCTGGCATGACAAGGCTTGGACCCGTCAGCCGACGCACGCTCATCAGTCGTTTTCAGGAACTGGGATTTGAAGGGCCGTTTTCCGGAGGCAAGCATGCCTATATGTCGCGTGGTGACATCGATGTGCGCATCCCCAATCCTCACGAAGGAGATATTGGTCCGGATTTGCTTATTCGCATTCTTCGGCAGGCCGGTGTTTCGAGGAAGGAATGGGAAAGTCATTAGTAGACAGTAGAGAGATAGCATTGCTCGCAATAGATGATCTCCGGCCGCTCAGGCGCATACGTCGTCTCAATCTCTTTCTCACACTTCGCACATTCGCGCTTCCACAAACGCCGCGGGTTACGCATCGCCATGCGTTCTTTGTGGCGCTGATCGGGACATTTGCGAGGGATGGGGATGAGCATCTCGCGATAGAACTTCAGTTCTTGCGGGATGATTTTGTAGGGCTTGCCGGTCACGCCGCACGTGAGGATCTTCTGGCAAATACTGTCGTCGACTTCTTCGATGGTCGGTGGCAGTTCCACCGGAGGGCCCAAGTATTTTTCTTTTTCTTCCTCCTCATCTTTCCACTTCCAACCGTACGCCGTCACTTCCTGCCGCGTGAGCGGATACTCTTCATGTGCAACCGTCTCATTGTAACCGAAAGGACTGATGCTGGCGGGAAAGAAATGCCCCCATTCACCGGCCTGCCCCTCCGTAGCTCCGGAGGAGCGAAGGGGGGTCTTTTTCATGTGGTCGATGATTTTCGGAACGAGTTCCTCGTATTCCTCTTTCGTGTACTGCTTATTGAGGATGCAGTATTCATTTTTCTTCATACCGCTACAGCCGAACAGGTGATTGCTGTTGAAGCTATTCATCGAATAGAAGACTTCTTTGCAGTACCAGATGAGCATGCTGCACACGATGTGGTAGTTCTTTTCGTTGTTGGAGCTGCTCCATTGCAGTTCGCAGTTATCGAAGAAATTACAATCACTGCAATCGCGGTTGTTCTCACCCACGGCGCAGTAGTGGCAATCCTGCGAATGCTTGAGTGTGTAGCAATGGATGCAATTGCGGCATTGGATCAGTTGATCCCCGCGGCACTCCTCGCAGTTGAGCTGAAGGACGGCACGGTGTGGCACCGAGAGATGCAATTTCCGCACGTCTTTTTCGATCTGTGGGTTCGATTGTGCTCTAATCTGAGCCATTTTTTCCTTGTACTCGACTTCGGAGAACGGGCGATTATAGATATGGAATTCTTTGTTGCGTAGGTTCGCGCAACCGAAGCAGTTACGGCAGCCAGTGCAGTTGTCGCAGAGCTCACAATCGGAACAGTCGTGGCACGCGTGGCACGAGCGGCAGTCGTAGAGCCCCGCGCTCTCGGAACACTCATAGCAACGCTCACATTTGATCACGTCGTACGAATCGACGACGTCGGATGAATAGAAAACCCGGTAGCAGTACATGCAGTCCTCGGCACCGAGGCCTCCGACCACGAGGTAGCAGTTTTTGTTCTCGGCCGAGTAGTTGGTGTAGTCGCAGTTCTCGCTCTTCGCGTTCTGGATGGCCGATTTCGGCACGGCGAGATTGAGTTCGTTGAATTGGTCGAAGAACGGCCTGCTGAAGTCAAAATCCCGCCCGTATGCGAGAGGATCATATGCATCGGTCCACCACGTTGCGGGCTCGTAGACGATGTACGGTTTATCGGAAGAGTAGACCGAGATGATCTGCTTCCCTGTTTTATCGCATTTGCGGTGATAGAGCGCGCGTTCATTGCGGAAGGCGAAACGATTTTGAGCGCGGCAATCGGGGCACATCATTGGTGCCGGAATATCAAACCGTTTCTTGCCGATGACGGGCGAGACTTTGCCGTAGAACTTCAGATCGTCTTCCGTGACTTCAAACGGGGCCGAGCATTGAGCGCAGGCTTTCTTCATACGACGGTTTGTTCGAAAATGACGAAATCACTGATCATGCGGTCGGTCTTGGGCATCTTGTAGCGCGGAGTGACGAACAAGCCCGTCTGCTCGAGCCCCGCCCTGTAAAACACCCTGTGATACCAGCCGATGTCGCGCACGCGGTCGAAGATTTTGTATTTCCCTTCTATTTTCTCTTTTTCAATGATGTGACCGTCGCGGTCGGTTTGGAAATACGTGTGGCCTTTTGGGAAACGCAGATCGAGCTGTGTTTGCGGCACATCGAAGATTTGCGGGTTGCAGAAGCCGATGAGTGCGATGCCGTCTTTTGTGAGATGTTTGCGGATTTCTTCGCAAATATGCTTCACCGTCTTCTGATTGACGATGCAGAGCACCAGATTGCAGGTGATGATATCGAACAACTGCCCGCGCATCTGCCGCAAGTTGGTGAAAATCCTGTTACTCCCTATTTTTTCGCCGGCCTTTGCGCGCATCTGTGCATTGATGTCCCATCCGAACATGTCGGCCCCTGCCAATTTTCCCGCACGGAGCAGCACCCCCGGGCCACAGCCGTAGTCCAGCCACCGTCTGCCGTCGTTTACCTTGCCCAAACGATCAAAAATAACTTTGTCGTACGAGGCGACTTTCATTTCTTCACCCTCCAGGTGTTTGATCACCTGGTCCCAGCCTCCCGATGATGTGATGAGGGTGGGGGACATGTGATCAGTAAATGGTTTTGAGGTAACCCCACTTCGCTCCTCGCTTCGGCTCGGAGCTTCGCGGGGCTTCGCT
>CAZXIO010000001.1:24311-26692 GCA_964640805.1 uncultured Candidatus Peribacteria bacterium | reverse complement strand
GGAACCGCCGTGTCGGGGCCCATGTACTTCTCTTTCTCGGCCTCTTCCTCCCTCCATCGCCACTTGCGCGCCGAGACCTCTTTCTTCGTGAGCGGGAAGAATTCACTCGCAAGGGATTCATTGTAGGCGTAACCCGAGATACCTGGATCGAAGAACTCACCATACTCACCAGTCTTGCGCATATGTGCGATGATTTTCGGCACGAGTGCATCGTATTCCTCCTTCGTGTACTGTTTATTGAGGATGCAGTATTGCGCTTGCTTGAGCCCGAAGCAGCCGAAACAATCCTTCACGCTCGGGAAGCAGCTTTCGCAATAGAGGAGGTTCTGGACGTTGTTCCAGCAGTGGTTACTGAAGAGAATATTTTGCATTCCATAGCCGCCGCCGTCGACTTCGTAACAGAGTTCGCAGTTGAGGCCGAACATACTGAAGTCCATGCAGTCCTTCGCGCCGTTGGCCAGCTCATTGCAGTACGCGCAGTCCTCCAGATCTTTACAGTCGAAACATTCGCGACTGTTCCTGCACTGGAGCAGGTCATCACCGGTTGAATTTTCGCATTGGATCAAGCGTGTGGCCTTCTGCGGCACGGCTAGACGCGTCACGGCGCTCTGCTTCTTCATCTGCGCGATGATCGTGTGCGTAAGGATGAGTGACCCCGCCTTCTCTTTCCATTCCTCCTTACTCACCGGCTTATTGAAGATGTGGTACTCCTTCTGCACGAGCCCATGGCAGCCGAAGCAGTTTTTGCAGCCTCGGAGGTCAGTCGAGAAGAAACAATCGGATGAGTTGTCGCAGTCTTCGCAGAATTCGCAGTGGTAACAACCGCGGAGACTGATGCATTCGTAGCACAGCTCACACTGCACGACGCGCAGACAGTCGCAGCAGTTTTTGCAGTTATTGATCCCGCGCGAGTAGTAGCAGTCCTCGTTCTTCTCGGCCTGCGTTACAAGATAGCAGTTTTTGGCTTCGCTGCTGCAGTTCGTGTACTCCGAGTTCACGTCCATGTGCGGGTCAATAAATGCGCTGAAGTGAGGGACTTTGTCGCAGAGCTCCTTGAATTGGTCTGCAAAGGGCCTCGAAAAATCAAAATCACGCCCGTACGTCTTCGCATCCCACTTATCGCCCATCCATTCGAGGATGTGGTACACGGGGAAGGAGGTATCTGCAGGATGCATTGAGATCATCGATTTACCTGAGAGGTCGCACTTGCGGTGGTACAAGTTCCGTTCGTTGCGGAAACACATGCGGCGCTGCCAGCGGCACGTGGGGCACTGGGTCGGCGGGGGGATCAACTCCTTCTTCCCATTGAAGACGGGCGAGACTTTATCGTAGAAGGCGAGATCTTCTTTTGTCGTCTCGAACGGGGTTGAACACTGAGAGCAGGTAGTCATAGAGAGAGGCATAGGAAAAGCTGACCGCATACACTTGCGGCGGAGCGTCAATAGTATGCAATGTATAGTCAAAATCGTCCAACATGGCCATATTGTATACAGTTTTTTGGTTTACTGTAAGCCAAAAATGAATGATAATTTAGTGTAGAAAAAAGTCTACAACACTGGTAGTATATTGTCATACTGAGCTTGCGAAGTATGACTCTCAATGACGGGTGTCTCCTTCGCAAGCTCAGGATGACACCCTCTCTCTATGCTCACAGAACTTCTAAAACTAGGGCTTAGTAATGAAGAAGCACGCATCTACCTTGCGTGCCTGGAGATCAACGGCGGCCCCGTTTCGAACGTTGCACGGAAGGCGGGAGTGCATCGAGTCAGTTGTTACCACACACTTGAGAACCTGCTGAAAAAGAAACTCCTGAGCCAGTATAACAAGAACGGAGTCCGCTGCTTTGCGCCCGAAGCACCTGAGCAAGTCCTCAGACGGGCCGAAGAACAGGTCAATATTGCCAAGAGCTTGCTCCCGGAACTGAAATCCCTCGCCGGATCCACGGCTTTTAAGCCGAAGATTCGCTTCTATGAGGGGCAAGATGGGGTCGAAAAAGTCTTCACGGAATCGCTTTCGGCAAAGGGTGAGATTTTGGGCTACACGAACCTGAAAAACGTCACCGAGTTCTTCCCCAAATTCTTCGAGGAATACACGCATATGAAGCTCAAGAAGGGGATCAAGACGCGGTACCTGAGCCCCACGACGGTCGAGAGCGTCCACGTGCTGGATAAATTTCTGCCGAAGAAGTGGGATGCCAACCTGATCGAAATTTTGCTCGTGAACCGCGATCAATTCCTGTTCGAGAACGAAGTGCTCATCTTTAATAACTCGGTGGGCATCGTGTCGCTCAATAAAGACGAACTGCTCGGTTTGATTGTGGAGTCGCCCACCTTCGCTCGCACCATGAAAGCAGTCTTTGATCTTGCGTGGCTTGGCGCAAC
>CAZXIO010000001.1:10264-24211 GCA_964640805.1 uncultured Candidatus Peribacteria bacterium | reverse complement strand
CCACCTTCGCTCGCACCATGAAAGCAGTCTTTGATCTTGCGTGGCTTGGCGCAACGGCTTTCGTTGCCAAGTAGCGACGGCGCCTGCCTGCCGGCAGGCAGGAAGCTTCTGCAGAAGCGAAGTGGGGTTCGTTGCGAAGTGAAGAAATGCTTGCATGTGGCTTTTTAACGTCTTATCCTGCTGCAGTATCCGAGGTATTGACTTTTGTTATTTTTAGTTTAAATTATCCATTATGAATTCACGTCCAGATTATATGACTTTCGATCAAACGGGCAGAATGCCGCTTCCAATTGTTCTGACCAAGGAACAAGAGAAAGTGACCAATTGGAGGAAATTGCAGGCACGCCCCCTTCCTGATGCGTTCAATACGAACATGATTCTTGAGCATGCCCGACAAGAAATGGCCCTTCTCGGTTTTGTACTGGAGCCTACATTTTTAAAAATGGGAGCGAATAGGCATTTTACTGGTCACTATGCATTCGAGGAAATCATGCCTGTCGACATGGTAACGGGAGACTACGGAGAGACACCGATGTATCCGTTTCATGATCAAATGTCAGTATTAGAAGGCCATGATCAGATGCCAAGTCGTCTGTATGTTGTGACCGATGCAGGTCATGACATAATGGATAAGCATTGAGGTAGAGTACGGTTATGCCCATCGACCCCCGCCGCATCCTCTTTCAAGATGACCAGTTTCTGGCCGTACAGAAGCTGGCAGCCGAATTGGTGGTGGCCGGGAAAGGCAAGATGGAGAAGCTGCCGCTGTTTGATTTCCTGCGCAAAGAATTTCCAGGTATTCACCCGGTGAACCGGCTTGATTTCGAAACATCGGGGATCGTCATTTTCGCCCGGACCAAAGCCACGCTCAAGGCCGTCATGGACTCCAAATTCAAAGGATGGAAGAAGTGCTACAAGACGATACTCGCGGGCACGCCGAAACATGCGAAGGGCGAGATCAAATTGCCGCTGCCCTCGCGCCAGACCGGGGAAAAAATTCCCGCGCTCACCAAGTACAGGTTGATCGAACGGTTCGAGCTCTGCTCCTTCATCGAGGCCGAGATCGAGGCGGGCAAGCACCATCAGATCCGCCAGCACTTCGCCATGCTTGGGCATCCGCTGGCCATGGACCGCGTGTATGGCGACAAGAAGTTCAACAATATGTTCGGGCAGAAGTACAAGTATCAGCGCTTCTTCCTCCATGCCTCCAGCGTCGAGTTCCCGCATCCGGTGACGGGGAAAGTTGTGAAGATTGAGTGTCCGCTCCCCATGGCGTTTGAGAAGGTGCTCGAAAAATTACGTAGTGATGTTTAGGAGTTAGGGATTAGAGATTAGTATATTAGAGATTGGAGTATTAGGGCTGATTCAAAGCGGGTTCCTATTATTCTATTATTCTAATACTCTATTATTCTAATCCCTAGATTCTATGCGCGTCTTCTCGGGCATCCAACCCTCCGGCAAATTGCACCTGGGCAACTACTTCGGCTCGATCAAGCCGAACGTGGAGCATGTGGGAACGTCGGAGGCAAGTTTTTACTGCATCGTCGATCTCCACGCGCTCACGAGCTTGCAGGATGCGCCTCAATTAAGAGAGAACCGCAACGATGCCGTACTCGATCTGCTCGCGTGCGGATTCGATCCCGAGAAAGCAGTGTTCTTCTTCCAGTCCGATGTGCATGAGCATTCGGAATTGATGTGGGTTCTTGCAACCGTGTCTCCCATGGGACTCCTAGAACGGGCAGTCAGTTACAAAGAGAAAGTGGAGAAGGGAATTGCCGCGTCCGCCGGGCTCTTCACGTATCCGGTGCTGATGGCGGCCGATATTCTGCTCTACGACGCCAATCTTGTGCCCGTAGGCAAGGATCAGCGGCAGCACGTGGAAATGGCGCGCGACATGGCGATGAAATTCAACAATGCGTATGGAGAAACGCTCGTGCTGCCCGAGGCGCAGATCCGCGAAGATGTGGCGGTGGTGCCCGGCATCGACGGCCAGAAAATGAGCAAGAGTTACGGCAATACGATTCCGCTCTTCGCGAGTGAAGCCGAGATCAAGAAAGCAATTATGGCAATTAAAACGGATTCCAAGGATGCCAAAGAGTCCAAGGACCCCAATACCTCCACCATCTTTCATATTCATAAACTTCTCATTTCTAAGCCCGAGCAGAAGGCGCTGGCGGATGAATACAAGAACGGATTGCCCTATGGAGAAGCCAAAAAGAAGCTGCTAACGACGTATTTGGATTACTTCTCGGCAATGCGCCAAAAGAGATCGGAACTGGAGAGCAAACCCGACTACGTCAAAGAGGTGATGGCATCGGGAGCGAGGAAGGCATCGGCTGTCGCTAGTAAGACAATGCAGAAAGTCCGGCGCGCAACGGGACTCCGCTGATCATGGAGAAACTCATCCTCGCCTCGGCAAGTCCTCAGCGCAAGACGCTGCTTGAGGGTTTGGGCGTGCAGTTTGAAGTCATTCCAAGCGGAGTCGACGAAGCCACCCTCGTTGAACGTGATCCTGCCAAGCGCGCATTGATTCTGGCGCAGATGAAGGCTGAGGATGTCGCGGCGAAGCATCCGAACGCTTGGATCATCGGCTGCGATACGCTCGTGGTTGTGCCTGATGGAACATTGCTGGAGAAGCCGGTGGATGTGGCAGAGGCAAGAGAGATGCTCAAAATGCAGAGCGGAGGAACGTCCGTTGTTCATTCAGGGCTGAGTTTGCGCTCACCGGACGGGAAAGATTGGGCTGACGTATCGAGTTCTTCCGTCATGTTCAAATCCCTCACGAGTAATGAGATCGAGTGGTGGATTGCGACGAAACTGTGGGAGGGAAGATCAGGTGCGTTTCAAATCGATGGGCTTGGTCAGCTCATGATTGAAAAAATTGAGGGCGATTGGACGGGAGTGGTGGGATTACCGGTTTTTCTTCTCGGAGAGTTGGCCAAAAAGGCAAATGCAGGATTTATAGTGCGATAGTCCCTCGTACGCCCGCGTCTCCGACGCGGGCTACTCGGGATGACAAACCCTTTTTAAAAAACAAGGCGCCTTGACTCAATCTTCTGAATGCGCCGCATGCGCGGAGTTGGACGATTTCAACTCCTTCAGGTCGGCCGAACACCTTGAGGAGCAGGCAACAACGATGCCCCTACACATACAACAAACATGTCATCCCGAGTAGCCCGCCGGAGGCGGGCGTACGAGGGATCAGACCGGCATATCCTTCGGATCACCCTGCTCTTCGCCTGCCACGCGATCCACACCATCAGGCAACTCCAATTCATTGGGTCCGGTCGGTTGTGGGGTGACCTGATCGTCGTCGTCCCCACCCTTCTTTTTTCCTCCACCACCTCCGTCAAATGAGTTGTTGTGCATAGAGGGCATGGTACCGAAAAAGACCTGAAATTACAACGCCCGTAAACGGTATTTCTTTACGTTTTTGCGGTCAATTTCAAAGCTCGGTAAAACGCGTTCCACTGCATCCCAATAGCGTTTTGAATGATTGCGGTGCAGCCGGTGGGCGAGCTCGTGAACGATCACGTACCGAAGCAATGGTTCGGGCAGCATGAGGAGCGCAGTATTGAGGACGACATCGCCCCGCGCGCTGCAGCTGCCCCATTGGGATGTCATGTATCGGAGCCTGAGACCGCGGAAGCCCGAGTTGAGCGTCTGACGATCAATCGACTCGACCATGTCGAGCACCCGGGCATATTCCAGTTCTGCGAGAAGTGACCACAAGTAACGGTGCAGAGTGTGACGACCCAAGCGCGGGCCAACCGTCACTCTGTAGCCGTCGGGCGTCCTCTTGGCCCGTGTGCGCGTGCCCGGGACCAGTTCAAATATCCACGAATGACCGGCAGAGAGCTCCAATGTGAGTATCGACTCGCCTTGCAGCAGCGGACGGAACGGATCGATTGCTGTTCTGGATCGCTCTTGGTGAACCACTTTCACCATGCGCTTCAGTAAAAAATCTACATGCCTGCGTTCCTCAAATGCGCTCAGATTGCGCGCCAAGCGGATGACCACGGCTCCATCGCGGTACACGGCGCGCGAGTGGCGGTTATGCGTGCGTTCGATGCGGTGGGGGATGGAAGCATCGTTCATCGATGCGATACTATCAGTTTCCAGTCGCCGAGTTGTAAATCTGCGCCCCCAAAATCTCCCGTTCTTTTTCCAGATACTTCAGGACAGTCTCTACGAACGTCGCATGACTCCACGTGAGCGGCGAGACGGAAAGGGGAGCACCCGTGATCGGATGTAATTGCTCGGGCAAGAGGCCTGCGGGTGACGCGTATTTCTGGACCCATTGGAGTGTAGCTTTTGCAAATTCGAGTTCTTGGGCCGTCTTTGCGGTGGCGATCAGCCACTGCGCATTCCAGAGCGTTGTGATGATCCAGGGGTTGCCGGGAATTTCTTTCGTCGGCTCTACTCCGGCGTGGTAGTGGTCGATCGTGTAGCGGGCAATGCCGCCAACGGACGTCTGGACAGTCAGGTGTTCTTGTAATTGCTTCATTGTGGAGACCACGCGCGGATCATCGGGCGGGAGCACATCGAGAAGCCAGATGGCGGCGATGCTTGCATCGGGTGTTTCGTCCCGCTCCACTGTTTCACCATTCACACGTTTGATTTTCTTCAGGAAGCGACCGGTTTTTTCGTCGTACAGATGGAAAAGCAGTGCCTGGCGCATCTCGTCGGCTGCAGTCTGATAGACCTCGGAATGACGGTGATGGCCGAGGATGTGCGCGATCTGCGCGGCGGCGTGGAGACCCGCAATCGTCGTCGAGGTCGTATAGGTGAAGATACCGCGATGCTCCTCCCACGGGTCGTAACTTGGCAGCGGGAGGCCGGTTTTCTCTTCGCGGAAATCTACCAGGAACTGAGCAGCCTTCTTGATGAAGCCTTCGAAGAGTTCCTGCAAGAATTCAAAATCCCGCTGGGCCAGGAAGTGCTTCCAGATGGCATAGATGACGAGAGCAGTTTCATCTTCCTGGATCGGCAATTGCGCTTCGGAGTCCCTGAACCACGCGTGCCACGTGGAGCCGAGTGAGCCGTCGGGATTGTATTTGTGAAGGAGATAGCCGTCCGGCATCTGCAATTTTTGGCAGAACCGGAAGAATTCGCGCGTCACTTCGCCGTAGCCCGCGCGATCGAGCGCCAGCGATACGAACGCGCCGTCGCGCGGCCACACGTAGGTGTAGGTATCGCGGTTGTAGGCCATGATGTCGGCGTCCGCGGCCGCGACGATGCCGCCGTTATGATCCACGTGCGTTCGGATCGTGAGGAGGCTCCGGTGGAAGAGGTCAACAATCTCGGGACTGAGTGAACCGAAGCGGCGGGGGATTTTATGGCACCAGCTCTTCCAGTAATTTTTGCAGTTGCGGTGGAGTCGCTCGGGCGTTTCATCGATCACGGTCTGGTGCAGCTTCAGCACGTCATCCAGATTTTTGCCCACACAGAGCCAAAGCACGACTTCCGTCTCTTTGTCCGCTTCAACGTTGCAATGGATGGCTACGGTGGAGTCCACCGAGCCTTGTTCCACAGGGTGGCGACTGAGTTCACCGTCCTCCGCATCGCGCCATGTGCCCTCCAGTCCTCGATAATCTGATTTGCCCGTCGTATATGAGGAAATGCCGCAAGTCTTGAGGCCTTCCATACTGCGTAGGACCGATGCGTATTTGCCGCCGCGTACTCCAGTCACACATTCGGTCGCCTTATCACTCTCGCCGCCGATGAGAAAGTACCGGTTCTGGCGGTAGTGGATGACGCTGTTGGTGTACGGCTCGTAGAACGCGGTGTCTTTCTGCTTGTCGCCGTAGATGTGGAAGTCGTGGTTGAAGAAACACCGCAGCTTCTTCTCTTTGCCATCGGTACTCTTGATGAAAAAGTGCCGCACGAGCACGTTATGCACGGGGTGCACGTAGTCGCGGACGGTCATTTGGAGTCCCAGGCGGTCATTGCGCAGCTGCGAGTCACCCGTCAACGTATCTTGTTCGTAGCGCGGCGTACTCTGCCAGCTGCCATCGCTCAGCCACGAGAAACCGATGCCTTCCACCATGAAGCCCACGCGATGCACGTGTCCATAGGTGGTCTGGTCTTCCATTCCCACGTACGGGAAATAGAAATCGCGCATCTGGAGGTGCTCATCGAAGGTGGCGAGGAGGTGGCCGTTACCGAGGACGAGAGATCTAGGCATTTGGAGTGAAGGAGATTGTGTGAAAAATGAGAATCGGAAAAGGACTTAGGAATTAGGACTTCGGACTTCGGGATGGGAGTACTTTTTTGCCCTAAGTCCTAATTCCTCTGTCCTAAGTCCTTCCAATCGAAGTCGTAGATCGCATAACGCGTGAGAGAATCGTCTATAAGCCTCGTATGGAGATTCATACGGACTGAAATATTTATGCACGTCGCCGTCGTTCCAGTACTTGGTGGACATGTAGTAGAAGTGATCCGAAGTCTGGAGGCGGCGCCAGTCTTCGAGCAGATTTTTGTCGCCGGAAGATTTGATATCTTTTTCGAGCGCATAGACGGACTCCAGCGCGGCGTTCTGGATGCCGTTGCCGAGCCAGGCGGAGAGGTCGCGCTCAGTATCTGCCCAGGAGGTGAAGTTATGAACATCGTAGGTTTGTGAAGAATCACTCGGTCGGAGAGAGACACGGGACCCTTCGGCGGCGCTCAGGGCAGGCTCCGGACTTAGGACAGGGGAAATGGAAGTATTGATTGATGTCCAGCGTTCAATAACTTCGCTGGGTCTCACGGCCTCAATGCCACGTTCCTGCCACACAGCAGGCAGCGCACGCAGGAAATCGAAGATCCCGGTATCGGCCCACTGGTGTTCACCGAAGGTTTCGTAGTCCATGAAGAGGTTCACACAGTGGCCGCCGGAGCCAGTGAGCCAGTCGGTAAAGGTCTCGGCGTTGAGGGGGAAACCGACCCACGACTTATCCGAAAACCGGAACGCGACGTCATCCGAGAGGCGGTAGTTCTTGAGAAGCACGTGGATCTCCTTCGCGCGGCGGCGGAGCGGACGGTGCTGTGCAATCGCGTTCTCGAGCACGCGTGAAGTGCGGAATTGCGGGGGCACCACGGGATCATTGGGATTTCGCCCATGGAGCAGATGATCGGCACCTTCTGCGAGGATGCCCTTAAAGCCCATCAGCCGCGCAGCGTGCGCGAGTTCGTTTCGGTAAATCAGCTCGGTATTGCGGAAGACCGACGGAATTTGGCCGAAGAGCCGCTTGATCGTCGCCACGTGCTTACGTACCTGCTCGGCGAATTCATGCATCGACTTTACGCTCGAGAGCGAGTGGTAGTACGTTTCGGCGAGGAATTCCACTTGGCCTGTCTTGGCCAGAGCTCTGAAAGATTTCAGCACATCGGGTCCGTACTCTTTGCACTGATCCAAGAACACCCCCGAAAGCGAGTAGGAAATGCGGAAATCGGGGTATTGCTTCAGCAGTTCCAGCATCAGTTTGTTCGCGGGCAGGTAGCACTTCTCGGCCACTTTGCGGAAGATCGCACGGTTTTTTTCATCATCGAAGTAGCCGCCGTCACCATGCCCGATGTCCGTCACGCGCAGATCGCGCAAGCGGTACGGCTGATGTACTTGAAAATAAAAACAGATGAGAGGATTTTTCATAACTAGGATTGGATAAGGTTTTGATAAATCGATTGAACCTGTCCCGCTTGGTTTTTCCATGTGAGGCGTTGCAAAATCTTCGGTGCTTCCGCTCTCAGCTGCCGTGCCAGTGGCTCTTCGCGCAGAATCGTCAGAACGCAGTCGGCCATGAGCGCCGTATCCCAGTAATCCACTTTGAAGGCATGACTGAGGACTTCGGCAACGCCCGATTGCTTGCTCACGATCACGGGCGTGCCGTGCGCGATGGCTTCCAGTGCCACGAGTCCGAACGGCTCACTGAGTGATGGCATCACGAAACAGTCGGCCGCGGCGTACAGCGCCTCAGCTTCGGGTGTACTCACTTTTCCAGCGAAGAGGAAGTTTTCTTGAAGTCCCAGCTTGCACGCGCGGTCAACCAGCGACGCTAGCATCGGCCCATCGCCTGCCATCACGAAGCGCGCATCGGGTTTGCGACCGTGAACGATTCGCGCGATCTCCAAAAATTGCCATGGGTTCTTCTGCACCGTCAGGCGTCCCAGGAAGAGAATCAATGGCGGCTTCTTCCCAGCCCTTTGCGCCGTGATGATCGCGGGTTTCACGTCTCTGCTGCGCGGATCGTGGCCGTTATGAACGACCGCTATTTTGTCGGACGGGATGCCGTAATGGGTATGCAACAGGTCTTTGGTGTAACGGCTCACGGCAATCACCTTGTCGCATTTGAGGAGCGAATCCCGCTCCCGCTCCGCGATCCAGGGATTGGGGTGAAAGTCGGTGCGATCCAACTCTGTCGCATGCACGTGTGCCACCACGGGGCGGTGATGATGTTTGCCAGCGCGAAGTCCTGCGTCGAACGTCATCCAATCGTGGCAGTGGATGACGTCTGGTTGCACATGTTTCGTCAGGTCCACTGCGGCAGCCGTATATTGTTCCACCGCATGCCCCAAGTCGGGTCCGTATAAATCTCCGGACCCCGCTCCGCGTGCCGCGTAGGATGCCCAGTCGTCGTACGGCTGCAGATCGCTCTGGACACGAATACTTTTGAGAAGCGCTTCGTCGGGTGAGAGTATCGTCAAACCATCCTCCGATGTCGGCACGGCGGACGGAAGCACGAGCGTCACATGCGTGCCGTGATGAAGAAGTCCGCGCACAAGCCCCTCGCATGCCACTCCCAGACCCCCCGAGTGTTTTGGGGGGTATTCCCAGCCGAACATGAGTGTGTGCAGCGACATTGTGTGTGTTTGCTCTTGCTCGCGGGAGTACGCGTGTAAGAATCTGTTGATTATAGCATGAATAAGCCAAAATTACGATATTCGATAGTGCTACGGCACCAGAGAACAAAATACGCGCAATTATGCGGCTTTTTTCCCAGGCAGAAGCAAAATTTCCGGTTTACAGCGGGTCAATCCCGTCATGATCAGAATTTTTCAAGCTTCTGCACAAGGAGGAGCAATTGCTCCTGGTTCAGAAGCAGGCCCTGGAGGCAGTTGAGAATGATTCCTTTCCGTATGACCGTGTTATGACTTTTCGTGTATCGGTGGGCCAGAATGGTGAATTTTTTTGAAACAGGATTGGTGTATTTAGTATGACTTCCTTTGGCCGTGTCCTTCTCCATCCCCATCTGCACGAGCAGCCGATCTAGAGCGGAAAATTGCATCTGCTCTATTCCCGCATCATCCAGAATGCCGGAAACATCGGGCAATTCGGCCGGAGCAGCTACAGTTTCTCCCGTTGCCGCTTTCCCGGCAGGCAGATGCACCTTTCCGGTTGAAAAAAGATGGGCCTCCAGTGATGCCGATGGATCCGGCTTTCCGGGCTCATCCTCTTCGGGCCATTGCAGTTCATTCCTCAGCAGTCCGCTGAGGAGCAGGTTGTCTGTTTTCTCGCATGCAATGGATACGCGTGAATCTCCGTGTGAAAAAAAAGCGGGAGCCTGAAGCTGGCAGATATTTTTTTCCAGAAGCGGCTGGGAATCAAAAATCCGCCGCATTTCCGCCTGCATGCCTGCGAGGATATGATTCAGGCAGTCCTCGGTGCCGGTCGGCAGCAAACCGTTCGACATGCCTGCAAAATCGCAAATTTCACTTACGCAGAGAGTTCCTCCCCCCAGAGCGGCGAATTGTGGCCGGGCTTTTTCTGTTATTTCATCGCACCGTTTGCCCGATTCATCAGTGTTTTCTGTTTCGTCATTCCCGTTCATCACAACCGTTTCAAATCTTCCTTCGCCTGAATTTTCTGAAAAGTAGATGAACCTGCTCCCCGGCTTGTAGAAATGAAGAGTGTAGTTTCCTCCGGGCAATGTGTCCCGCGTGCCGGGAAGTTGCCAGTGACTTTCTTTTACAATGTCCATCACTTCTCCCAGACGCACATGTGCGAGACCATCCAAAGCTGCTGTTTTCAGCCGTTGCTGTGCCCGTTCGACTTCCCTCATCGTGGCAGCGGCATTTGCAGGCAGCGCATACATTTTTGCAATTCTTTTTGATGCCATTGATGCGATCGGGCCGGTCAATCCCGGCATTTGCCTAAGAAGTTGGCGCAGAGAAACCGCGCCGATGGAACGCGCCAGTCTTCCGGTCACGACCGAAGTCAGACCGATGAGCGTGCATTGTTGGTCCATTTTTGTTTTCAGTGACAATGTCCGCCGCGTGAGGATTTGATTGATGCCCATGATTGTTTCCAGCAGAAGATATGAGACATTCTCCAATTCCTGATCCCGTACTGCTGTTGTTTCTGCAATGAAATGCATCGTGCGGCCCGCAGCGTCTGAAACGAAAGCGCGGAGTTCCTGCTGAAAACGATTCAAAAAAGAGCGGATTGGCTGCGATGTTTCATCGTCCACCAGCATTTCTGTCAGAGATATTCCCTCCGATCCGCCAAGCGCATCGTTGTCTATCACTACAGGAATTTCAGTCATTGCGGCGCGAAAAATATCGTCCAGACGGCGCACAGCTGAATTCATCTCTCCAAAAATATGTTCCCGAAAATACGCAGCGGTTCCCGGCTGGGTATTTCCCATTGAAGCGGCTGCTCTGGCTTTCTGCGTGCTCCTGTCATCTGCTTTTCCGAGCCGCAGTACGTTGGATGCCGTTCCGATGAGCTCGGCCAATTCGGCTACACTCATAATATTATCATATAAGCATTTTTCATTGAGTCAATGTTTGTGTGCCCCTATACGCCCGACACATGCTTTCTCACCACTTCAGCGACCGTCTGGAGGTCATCATTCACCAGAATCCGGTCAATTAGGTGTGCATGGGAGCGGAGCAACTGCAATTCGTCCGCAGCGGTATGGAGCGTCTTCTGCACCCACTGTTCCGTGTATTTCTCGCCGGTGCGAAGTCTCCTCAGTAGGTGACTCAGCATCGCGCGCTTGCTTTTGCCCGGCGGCAGCAGCCCGAAGCTCAAAATCGACCTCCGGCCATAGTGCGCGCTGAGGCCACGGAGTAGATGCATTTCCACCGTCACGACGGGAGTTTTTCCGCTTTTCCAAATGGCGGCAAAATCGGCTGCACGGTAGCCGTACCATTCGGTCGAACCGTTCCGCTCCAATTGCGTCATCGCGATGAGTTGTCCTTTTTTTGCAGACTCTTCAAATTTTTCTTTCGTCACGTGGCGGTACTCACCGCGCTCGGAAGAATCGCGCTCGGCAGTCGTCACCATCGGTACTTTTGTCGCACGTTCGCCGATCATTTTCAGTAGCGCATTGCGCACCGCCGATTTTCCCACGCCTGCGGGACCCGTGAGAGCCAGAATGTAGCCGGGGAATGTCACGGCGCGCGACTCACTCACGGGAGCGGTCTGCTCATAAGCGACGTCGTACACACGCAGTTTTTCATCCGTCACGTGTGAGAGGCGCATGCGCGGAGCGACAGTCATGCCGATTGCGGGTTCTTTCATCAGGAGCGGTGCGAGCACGCGCGATCCGTCATCGAGTTCTATCAGTCCGATCGTACGCGGAAGATGCCCAAACTCAGCAGGGGGATGCGACAGAGTCGTGAACGAGAGGATGGTGCCCGGTTGAAGTTTACGGCTGCGATTGCGTTGTGAACGGGCCAATATTGGAGGAGTTGTTTTCATATGTAAAAAGGTCGAAGATCGAAGGACGAAGACCGAAAAGCGGGCCGTTTTTCGACCTTCAGATTTCGGCCTTTGATCTTGAAAAAATAGTTGGTCATACGCTCAGATTTTCGAGAACATGAATTCCACATGTCGCGCACGCTCCGCCAAAATTGTGCGTCATGCCGAAGCGCGCGTCATTGGAGGTCAATTGTTTCCCCAAGTCGATCAGTTGTTTGATTCCGGTCGCGGCGACGGGGTGGCCGCAGGCTTTCAGGCCTCCACTCCGGTTCACCTGCACTTTCGCGACCCGCCCTTTCCGGAACAGGTCACGATAGATCTCGACACCCTCACCCGGATCCGCGAACCCGAGATCTTCCAGATTGATGATGGAGGCGATCGAGAAGCAGTCGTGCGTTTCGAGGAAGCCAATGTCACTCAGCTTGATTTCGGCTTCGCTCAGTGCCCGTTCACCTGCATCTTTCGTCGCGCTGAAGGATGTGAGTGACGGTCTTTTCGTGATGCTCAGTGAGTCGCTTGCAATCTGAGAGGCAGCGAGCCGGAGTGGCGACTCAATCTCCGTGCTCAGGATCACCGCGGCGGCACCGTCGCTGATGGGTGAGCAGTCGAGGAGGCGCAAAGGGTCACTCACCATCGTGCTCTTCGTCACGGCTTCGGGTGTGATGGCGGAGCGGAACTGCGCGAATGTATTTTCGATGGCCTGCGTGTGATGGACCGCGCTCACCAGACTCAAATCCTCGCGGGTCAGTCCAAACTCATGCATGTAACGCCGCGCAATGAGTCCAAAAATACCGGGGAACGTGAGGCCCGATGGTCTGTCTTCTTCGCTATCCGCTGCGCCCATCAGGCCCGCGCTGATGGCGTCGACGGACACGTCCGTCATCTTCTCCACGCCGATCACGAGCACCGTCTTCGCCCTGCCGCTCTCGAGCATCGCGCACGCGGTGTGGAGTGCGAACGCGCCCGAGCCGCACGCGGATTCGATCCGGATGGCGGGCGGGTGGTGAGGGAGAAGTGCAGAAGCAATCGCGCTCAGGTGCGCTTGGCCGTTTGTGAACTCTGCGAGCATGTTGCCCACGATAATCAGGTCGATATCGAGTGCCGTGCACGGGGAAGACGTAATTGCCGCATCGGTGGCTTCTTCCATCAGTTCACGGATGCCTTTGTCCCAGAGTTCGCCGAAGCGGGTTTGACCGGAGCCGATGAGGTAGACAGGCGTGTTCATGCGATTGCGTGCGACTGCTCTAGGTATTGTCCGTACGTCAGATACTCCAGTTCTCTTTCATCGGGCGGAAGCATGACTCCGTCACGCAGCATTGTCATCAAAAACGCATCCGACCCCGAACCGGAGCCGTACGACACGAGCAGGATCGTCTCGCCTTTCTTCGCCTGCTCCAGAACGTACGTGAGGCCAAGCGGGGAACAAGCGCTGTAGGTGTTGCCAATCGATTGTACGATGAAGCCCGTCTCCATCTGCTCGCTCGAGAAGCCGATCTTCTTGCCCATCTGTATCGGGAACTTGGCGTTGGGCATATGGAGCACCACGTGATCGATATCGTTGATCTTGATCTTGCCGAGTTGCAGGATGCCGAGCGTCGCTTCGCGCACGTGGCGGAAGTAGGCGGGCTCGCCCGTGAAGCGCCCAGCGTGGTGTGGGTATTTTTCACCGTTCGGACGCCAAAAATCGGGAGTGTCTGTAGTGAACGACAGCGTGTGATCGATTCTGCAGAGCGCATTTTTCGTCTTCTCCGGTCCCAGGATGAATGCCGCCGCGCCCGCTGCCGCCGTATATTCGAGCGCGTCGCCGGGTTTGCCCTGTGCCGTGTCGGTTCCGATCGCCATCCCGTACCGGATCTGTCCTGCACGGATGAAACTGTCGACGATCTGTACGGCCGCAGTTCCCGCTTTGCACGCGAACTCCAGATCCGCAGAGTGGCAGAAGGGGTCCAATTCCAGAGAAGAGGCGAGCATCGAACTCGTCGGCTTCACGGCGTAGGGATGACTCTCGGAACCCACGAAGATCGCTGAGATCTCTGTCGATTCGAGCTTTGCGATCTCGATCGCTTGGCGCGCGGCCTCGAACGCCATCGTGTAACTGTCCTCATCCCGTCCGGGGACGGTCTTCTCGCTGATGCCAAGTCCGTTCACGACCGCCTCGGCATCCTGTTGCCAATGCTCGGCAATATCCACGGTTTTGAGCCTGTACCGTGGCAAATAGCGTCCAAAACCGATGATTGCTGAGGCTGGCATCCGCCCGATTGTAG
>CAZXIO010000001.1:3281-10164 GCA_964640805.1 uncultured Candidatus Peribacteria bacterium | reverse complement strand
GGCAAATAGCGTCCAAAACCGATGATTGCTGAGGCTGGCATCCGCCCGATTGTAGCAGGGAAAGATGAAGAAGAGCCTAAATGACATTAAAACCTATCGCCCAAGCTCTTTGTGCGCCTTTGCCAGCTCATGATTTGCCTGTGCGGCGAGCAGTGACACCTCGCCCGCCAGAACTGCCGCACCGATGCTTTCGGCCAATTGCATTCGCGGTTTGAGTGTCGTTTTTTCTTTCAGAATCATCTGCAAACACTGCGACTGTGCAGGCAGAGTGGTGCCGCCCCCGCGCACGCCGACGATAATGGCCGAACATCGAACTGTGATCTTCAGTCCATCATCAGTCTGCTCCACCGATGTATCGGTCATTGATCCTTCTACGACATGTGCGGCATCTTGTCCGGTTGCGAGGTAGAGCGCCGCGATCACGTTGGCCGCATGCAGGTTGCTTCCGATCGCTCCCGCAAGCTCGGAACCGATCTCCAGTTTCGCTTTCGCAACGGCTAGCAACGACTGCGGCGATGACTTCAAGATCTCGGCGATTGTTTGAGGGTTCAGAATGGTCTGGGCGATCACCTCAAATCCACGACCACGTTCATACGTCCTCAGACTCGGCTTCTTGTCGCTATCCACGTTCGCGGCCACCGTCACAAATTCGGCTTGCAGATGCTCCGAACCCCATTCTCCCACCGCCTGTGCGGCAATCGTGATCATGTTCATGCCCATCGCTTCGTCGGTGTCGGCGTAGAGGGTAAGAAACACGTGACCGTCCTGTTCGTCGATGTCATGACTCAGGATTTTGAGATGTCCGCTGGTTTTCTCTGCAACCGCAATCCACTCTTTCTCACGCTTTTTGAATTCTGTGACGAATGAAGCGGGAGCCTTCCATGCAATCGAGCGCGAGATGCCGTGGTTCGTCGAGGTCACCACGACGTTGCCACTAATGGCCTTACACCCGCGATTGACGCTCGCCACGAGTGCGCCTTCTGTTGTTGCAAGTGGCAGATGAACGTCTTTCTCTTCTCCCGTACTGAATGTGATCGTCAGCGGCCCCGCGTAGCCGACGGGAATCGGCACCATGCCGAACATCTGTTCGCAGTTTTTTTCGTCGGCGTGGCCGATCTGAAGACCAGATGCATTGAGGAGCGATAGATCGAGGTTCAGTTCAGATTCGATGCGACGGCGGCGTTCGGCGCAGCGGTTGGAGGGGTCGAGGCCGTCGGGAAGGTTTCGAATATCCATACAATCATTTCCGTTCTCGTTTCAATTTCTTCAGATATTTGATCACTTCGGCTGCCGGAACACCTTTCGTCTTTCCTCCGTCAGTGAAATCGACAACGACTTCACAAACTTCTTTTGAGCCATCTTCATATTCGAGCGTTATTTTCTTCTTTCTGGACATTTTTTAGCTGGAAAGGGATTCTGATTTTACCCAAATTCCTTGTGATATAAAAGAGAAATATGCGGGTAAATAAATAGCATATACTCAGTTCAGTGGCACCCATCTCTATTTCAGCCCCCGGCAAACTCATGCTCCTCGGCGAACACGCCGTCCTGAATGGCCGGCCGTGCCTCGTTACGGCCGTGAATCAGCGCATGCAGGTGACGATGGAATTGTTACATGAGCCCGTGCTGGAGCTGGAAGCGCAGGATGTGGAGGTCACCGGATACAAAAAAGTGCTGCCGCGGCTCGGTCACGGCGAGGTCCCGAAGGGCGCGCGATTCACGGAACATGCGGTGAAAAATTTTATCGCGTGCCATCCCATTCCTGGCAGAGGAGTACGCGTTATCACGCAGTCGCAGTTCAAATCCACGTTCGGATTCGGGTCATCGTCTGCAGTGGCAGTGTGCGTTGTTGCAGGACTCAGTGAGCTGCTTGGACTCAGGATCAGCCGGCGCGAGATATTCGATATCGCGTACCGGACGGTGCTCGATGTGCAGGGAAAAGGATCGGGTTTTGACGTTGCTGCTGCAGTGTATGGCGGCACGCTTTATTTTCAGAACGGTGGCCACGTGATTGAGACGCTTGAAGCAGAAGGCTTGCCGCTCATCGTCGGGTACACGGGGGTGAAGGCTGATACGGTGACGGTGATGGAGGAAGTGAAGAAGAGGTTTGAGAATAAGCAGGATGAACTCAATGAGCTCTATGGTCAGATGGGCGAATTGGTCACGCAGGCGAAGGGCGCTCTGGAGTCACGTGATTGGAAGAAGGCAGGTGAGTTGATGAATCAGGATCAGGAATTGCTCGAAAAGCTCGGGGTCAGCAGCCCGAAGCTGGATGCGATGATCGCGGCTGCGCGGTCAGCCGGTGCGTACGGCGCGAAGCTCTCGGGTGCGGGGGTGGGGGACTGCATGATCGCGTTGGCGCCCAAGGAAAAATCAGCTGAAGTCAAAAAAGCAATTGAGGAGGCGGGTGGGCAAGTGATTGAAGTGGGGGTGAATGCGGAAGGCGTGCGTTTGGATTAAGAGTTAGGGGTTAGGAGTTACGGTTAGAGATTGGAATAATAGAATATTAGGTAGGAAGTTTTTTGGGCGATCATAGTGGGTTCCTAATACTCTATTATTCCAATATTCTAATACTCTATTTCCTAACTCCTAAATGAAGGCGACAGCAATAGCTCCATCGAACCTCGCTCTTGTGAAGTACATGGGCAGGAAAGATGATCTCTTGCGCCTCCCGGCGCACGGAAGCGTTTCGATGAACTTAAGCGGCTGTTTGACGACGACCACGGTGGAATTTTCGCCGGAGTACCAAGTCGATTCACTGCTCATCGATGGGCAGGAAGAGGGCAAGGCATCGACACGTGCATTTGCGCATCTGGACCGGATCCGTGCGATGTTCGACGTCACAGATCATGCGAGAGTGGAGAGTCGGAACACATTCCCGCGCTCGACGGGTCTCTCATCGTCATCATCCGGTTTCGCAGCTCTGACTCTTGCGGCGGTGAGTGCCCTTGGGAAGAAACTCACGGAGCGAGAACTTTCCATCCTCGCACGCCAAGGGTCGGGCTCGGCATGTCGCTCAATTCCAGATGGATTCGTGGAGTGGCTGGATGGAGACACGAGTAATGACTCATATTCGGTTTCGATCTTCCCACCCGATCATTGGGATTTGTGCGATGTGGTTGCGGTTATCACTACAAAACCGAAGACGACATCCAGCAGCGATACACATGTCGCTGTCAGATCAAGTCCACTATTCACCACGCGCGTCACTTCCATGCCCGGAAAGATCGAGCATTGTAAAAAGTATCTCGCGGCGCGGGATCTCGCCAAGCTCGGTCCGTTGATCGAACAGGAATCACTCGATTTGCACGCGCTCTATGAGAGCGTGGGGATCACGCAGCGGAGTGAGGAAGCGAAGCAGCTTTGCTCAATTGCGGCGAAGTGGCGTGCGGACGGCGTTCAGGTCTATTTTTCGCTCAATACCGGCCAGAACGTCCATTTGATCTGCGAAGCGAAGGACGTTGATCGGGTCCAAGAGAAATTAAAGTCGGTTCCGTTCGTCCGCGATACCATAGTGAATCATCCTGCGGTGGGGGCGAGGGTTATTGATCAGGATTTGTTCTGATGCTCAGTGATCCCTCGTACGCCCTGCTCCGCAGGGCTACTCGGGATGACAAATGCTTTTGTTAAACAGGGCGCGTCGACACAATATGCCGAATGCGCCGCATGCGCGGTGCTGAACGGATTCAGAACCTACAGGTCGGCCGAACAACGTCAGTAGCAGACAGCGTTGAGGCCCTTACACATACAACATACATGTCATCCCGAGTAGCTCGCCGGAGGCGGGCGTACGAGGGATCCGTCACAGTTGCATGGCCCGCAAGTCACTTGGAATACAGCTTTGCAACTCCCCAAGCGACTCATGAATCGCGAGCACCATGCCCCCGCCACCAGTTCTCCCGCCGGCTCCAATAACCTTTGCCGCCCCACCCGATTCTTCGATCTCTTTGATCAATTTTTGTGTGCGCTCTGGAACCACTCCCAGAGCCACTTGGGCTTGCGTGTGGTCGGGGAAAACTGCGAAGGGAGATTCACCCGCGATCAGCCGCTCCGTGCAGTGACCGATCGACTTCAGAGCATCATTTACTTGCGGTTCAGTGATCCTCGATTTCACCCACGCGACCAGTTCTGGCGTCGTTTCATTCGGTGAGCCCGTGTCGATCAGGAGTGCGTGCGGCAGACGGATGGGGGTAGAGAGTTTTTTTGCAGGTTTTGTTTTCTGAAACAGAATCGGCTTGCCGGACCAGATCACGGTGAAGTCGAGGCCGCTGTTTCCGGGGTTCATCCGGTCTTCAATTTTGCGAGTGGCGTCGAGTGATCTTTCGCCAAGAAGTACACGGCAGACCGCGATCAGGAGCGCGGTGGAAGACCCCATGCCTTTCCCGAGAGGTATTGTAGTTTGTAGTTTGAGTTTTCCCCGAAACACGTCGCCTTTCATCATTCCGCACTCCGCGATAATCCGTCCGCAGTATGTTTTCCATTCCTCATCAATGCCTTTCCAATCGACCAGAAGCGAATCTTTTGCCGTATCTTCCTCAAACGTTGCCGTGATGCCGCGCGTGGAGGGAATGGCGATGGCGGGATAGCCGTGCACCACGGCATGGTCGCCCGAGAGAATGATTTTGCCGAAGGCCTGAGCGGTTCGTTTCATGAGAAACAGATGATACACTGGGTCCTCATGAATTCATTTGAAGTCTTCAGCGGCAAATGGCTTCCCGTCCTCGAATCCGAACTTGCTGCGTGCATGTCTCAGGCTGCCCGCGAACTCACCATCGGCAAAGCAGGAGAGTATGCGCTGATGGGACCCGGAAAACGCATCCGTCCGCTTCTCACATTGATGGCTGCCGATGCTTGTGGTGGTGACCCCAAACTCGCGATGCCGGCGGCGATGGCCATTGAGATGGTCCACGCCTTTTCACTCGTTCATGATGACCTCCCGTGCATGGATGACGATGACGTGCGACGCGGACGACCGACGACGCACAAAGTCTACGGCGAAGCGATGGCGCTGCTTGCGGGGGACGCACTGCTCGCGTCTACGTTCCAGAAAATCGCACTCCTGCCTGCCGAAATCTCAGTCAAATGTTCTCAAGAACTCTCGAACGCAACGGTGATGATGATCGAGGGGCAGACGATTGACATCGGCGACGCACAAAAGTCACCCGAAGAACTGGATCATATGAATGCGCTCAAGACAGGCATGCTCATCACGTGCGCGCTCAAGATGGGCGCCATCTGTGCCGGGGCATCACAGGATCAGATCGACGCCCTCACGGAGTACGGTCGGGCGCTCGGGCTCGCGTTCCAGATCACGGATGACTTGCTGGATGGGGAAGAGGGGAGCCGGACGCGCGCGGAAGAATTAGTGACGCAGGCGGTTTCGCATCTGCGTATTTTCGGAGGAAAAGCGACACATCTAACAGGACTTGCGGAGTCCATTCCCGGACGGACGGGCTGATTCGATGACTCGTTGACTCGTAATGCTACTGATCGAATCAGCGAATCAGCGAGTCAACGTCTTTAAGCCCCAAATCTTCGCCCCCGTTTCATAAACGCATCCACCGCCTTCCCGATATCTTCTCCCGTAAACTCGGGAAACGCTTTATCGATGAACATCCATTCCGCGTACGCGCTCTGCCATAGGGCGAAGTTGCTCGTGCGCTGCTCACCCGACGTGCGGATCACGAGGTCGATATCGGGCAGCTCCGGATGATCCAAGTGAGTGCGAATGGATTCTTCGGTCACTTCATCACCGGGTTTCATGCTCTTGATTGCGCGTACCACTTCATCTTTGCCACCGTAGTCGATTGCTAGATGCAGCGTATACGAGGTGTTCGAGGCGGTTTCATTTTCGAGATCGTCGATGAGCAGTTGCAGCTCGGGCGACAGACGGTCGGTTCTGCCTGAGCGAACGAGCTTGATGCCATTTTCTTTGAGTGTGTCCGACTCACGTTCCAGAGTTTTGCGAAAAATCTCCATCAAGTGCTCCACTTCCTCCGGATCGCGTTTCCAGTTCTCCGTCGAAAACGCCCAGATCGTCACGACTCCGATGCGGCCGTCCTGTTTGACCCACTCAAGGATGTTGCGGAAGTTCTCGGCGGCACGCTCGTGGCCTTTCCAGGGCTGCAGCATCTGTGATTTTGCCCAGCGGCGGTTGCCGTCGGGGATGATGGCCAGATGGAGGCGGGAGGAGGTCTTGGGCATGATGAGATAAGGATATGGTAAATGGTTAAATTGTTAAATGGTGAGCAAGGCATCTTGTGAGCAATATGAAGCGAATATTCGTAATCGCTTGCGCACCATTTAGCCATTTAACACTTTCCTAACTCCTTTTCATAAGCAATCCTAACCCTTGGTGAAACCACGGCGCATATTCGTCCGGATTTTTTTGCATATCGGCTTGTAGTTGCTGAACATCGACCCATTTCCACTCCGCCACTTCGTTCGGATCTGCGTTCACGGTCACGTCATCGTCAATATCGCCTCGATACACCGTCACATGTTCATGTTCTGCGCCTTTGCCCTGCGGGTCCTCCGCCTGATACACAAATCCGGCCACGGGAGTGAGCTCACACGCGAAGCCCAGCTCCTCTTTGAGCCTGCGCGGTGCGACTTCGTTGATGTCTTCACCGGCGCGTGGGTGGCTGCAGCAGGAATTCGCCCAGATGTCGCCCCAGAGTTTCCCGGGGTGACGGCGCTGCATCAAAAGCTCAGTTCCATCGTTTCTGAAGATATAGATTGAGAATGCACGGTGAAGTAGGCCGGGTGATGTGTGGATCTGTGAGCGTTCGGCAGTCCCGATCTGCTTATTCTGCCGGTCGACGAGGATCAGAGATTGCACGTCCCCAGATTACCTGCGCGCCTTCTTCTTTGCAGGCTTCTT
>CAZXIO010000001.1:0-3181 GCA_964640805.1 uncultured Candidatus Peribacteria bacterium | reverse complement strand
GTTACTTCATCCGGCTGAGCCGGAGGAACGTACGGCTGGATGGGACGGTTACGCAGGAAATCGAAGGCGGAGGGTTCACCGGAGGGGAACATGAAGGAGAAAAGAAAAGGCAGCAAAAAATAGCGCAGTCAGTGAATGTCTGCAAGGAGAATCAAAAATTCATGCGAGGATAAAGGCATTCGCGATTGAAAAATAGATCACGATGCCTGTCACGTCCACGAATGTGGCAACGAAAGGGCTGCTGGCGTACGCGGGGTCGAAGCCGAGCTTCCTGAATACTATCGGCAGCATCGAGCCCACGATCGTACCCCACAGGCAGATGGCGCCCACTGAGAGCGAGATCACGAGGCCGATCGTCCAGCGGTCCATGTTGCCCAGTACGTGCTGGGGCGTGAGGGATGCGCGGACAAAGGCGACGGCTCCGAGCGTCACTCCCAGCGCGAGGCCCATCAGGATTTCGCGCTGTAGCACCCTGAGCCAGTCGCGCGTGGTCACATGCCCGAGCGCCATGGCACGGGTCACAAGCGTCGCCGCCTGCGAGCCGCTGTTGCCGCCGGTGGAGATGCAAAGGGGCACAAAAAGCGCAAGTGCGGTGACGGCCGCAATGGACGATTCAAACTTCGAGAGGGCTGTGAACGTGAAGAGTTCCGCGACGAAGAGGACAGAGAGCCACCCCACGCGTTTACGCCAGATCGTCGAGAATTTGCTTTCCAGGTAGCTTGCGTCGATCAGTCCCACCGCACCCATGCGGTAGACGTCTTCGCTCGCTTCGGCCTCGGCGATGCGCAGCAAGTCATTTAAGTGGATCACACCCAGAATCTTCTGCGTGTCGTCGGTTACACAGAGCATGTCGCCCTGGTCGTCGCCCATCAGATCCAGGACCGCTTCGCGGTCCGTCGTATGGAGCGCGGCCAGGATGGGTTTCGAAATTTCTTCCACCGGTACGTGCTTGGGTGCCGAAATCAGCCCCCGCACGGGCACGCGTCTCTGCCCCTTTACGGTGTGCAGCAGCACCACGGGCACCTGCTTGTGCTGCTTGGCGTACTCCCTGACGGTTTCGACCACTTCGCCCACCGTGGACAGAGGACTCGTTTCGATGAAGTTCAGGTCCATCAATCCTCCGGCGGTCTCGGGCCCGAACATGAGCAGTTTTTCGATCCGCTTCGCGTGGTCGGGATGCATGTGCGCGAGAACGTGCTGCCGGCGCTTCTGCGGCAAGATCTGCATGACGTCCGTGCCCTCGTCTTCGTGTAAAAAGTGCAGGAAGCGCGCGATGGTGGCGTCGGTGAGGCGGGGCAGGATGTTTCCCCGGCTTCCCTGCGAGAGAATCGTGACCACGCCGGCCTGTTTTTCGGGAGGGAGTGAAGCGAATGTTTTGCGCTTCCCGCTGGGGAGCGTATCGATCACATGTGCGATCTCCGGCGCCGTGAGACGTGCGAGCAGGCTTTTCAGCCGCTGGTCATCTTTCGATGCCAGAAAAGAGTCCACTTGATCGACGAGTTCGGGGAGTTGCATAGAAATGAAGCGTGACCGCAAACGGGGCGCGAAAAGGGTACACTTCCTTTGTGCGCTTGTCGTTCAAATTCATGTTGGCCGCGATCGCGGTGATCGTCGTGCTCCTCTACGCGCCGTCGCTCAGGAACGGCTTTGTGGATTACGACGACGGGGGACTCATCGGCATGAATGCGATGTCGCACGGGCTTTCGGTTTGGAACATCACTGCCGCATTCTCTCGCTACGATCCGGAACTCTACATTCCACTCACATTCGTCAGTTACCAGCTGGATTACACCATTGCGGGTCTTGCTCCGTGGATCTACCACGCGCACGCGGTGCTGCTCCACGCACTCGCCGCCCTCTTCGTCGCGGCGACGTTTTATTTGCTTAGCGGCAAAAATCGCTGGGTGGGGCTTGTCACGGGCCTCCTCTACGCTCTGCATCCGATCGAAAGCGAGGCCGTGCTCTGGGCTGCGGCACGCAAAGACGTGCAAGCGGCTGCGTTCTTCTGGATTGCGTGCTGGGCATACCTTCAGTATCGGGAATGTCATGAAAGCGTTTGTCATGGTGAGGAGCGAGGCGTCGCAACGCCGAGCCTCGAACCATCAAGCGCATATGTAGCACTCTTCATCGGCAGCCTCATCGCTTTCCTGATTGCCCTGCTCTCCAAAGTCTCGGTCATCGTCCTGCCCGTTCTGTTGATCCTGTTCGATTATTACCGCGATGGACGCCTCACACGTCGGTCATTGATTCGTATGATCCCGTACGCAGTGTTGTCATTTGTATTCGGCATCGTCGCATTGTTCGGCAAAGGCGAGGCGGGGTCGGGGCTGCCGATGGAGAAAGCGCTGATCGGTGCGCGTGCCACGGTCCTGTATCTCACAAACACCATCTGGCCCGTCGGCTTCTCGGTCCTGTACCCGTATACGAAGCCGCTCTCGATCCTCACGCCCGATCTGCTTCTTTCAGTCATTTTGGTTTGCATCCTTACTGTCGCGGTCCTGCTACTGGCCACCCGCCACAAGCTGCCTGTTTTCGCATGGTTCTTCTATCTCATCTGCCTTCTCCCCAGCTTCTCCAACTTCGCCAAAGGTCTCGAGCCTCCGTATGACGTGTACATCGGTTCCGACCGCTATGCGATGCTCGGGATCACGGCGGTGTTCTTCGCGGTTGCGGTCACGATTGACCGATGGCGCAGGGGCCGCGAGATGATCGTCAACTCCATCACAGGAGGAGTCATTGTCATTCTGGCCGCGCTCACGTTTATGCAAACTTCCGTATGGCGCGACACCGAGTCGCTCTTTTCGCACACGCTTGCGTATTACCCCGAGGCGCAAACGGCGCACAATAATCTGGGCGGCGTGTATTTCAACAGGGGAGAGACGGACAAAGCCATCGCTCAGTACAAAGCCGCGCTCAGGGTCCGCCCCTCCGCCACGGCGCACTTCAATTTGGGGCAGGCCTACAGGTCACTTGGCCGTGATGACGATGCCATCGCGGAGTACCACGAGGCTGTCAGGCTGTACCCCCGGGCAGACGCGTACGTGAACATCGGCATCATCTTCCTCGGTCGAAAATCTTTCACCGAAGCCGCCAATGCCTTCGAAGAGGCCGAAAAAATCGATCTCACACTCTCACTGATTCCGTTCAATCTGGGGCTGGCGTATGAAGGAATGGGGAAGAA